>DXFC01000193.1 GCA_019114645.1 Candidatus Halomonas stercoripullorum | reverse complement strand
GCATGGCATCCCGCCCCGAAACCCGGTGTGACCGTGCCTTCAAGGAGAGCAGTAGACATGGAAGAACAACCTGCGCCGCGAGCGCAACGAACACCTGTGCGGCGAGTCAGCGTGCGAAACATGGGCCGGGGTATCGGCCTGGCACTGCTGCTGGCAGCGACACCGTGCCTGGCGCAGCCTTTGCCCGTGACGCTTGAGCCGCTGCCCCTGGCGCCGCTACAGGCGTTTGTGCATGACCACCGTATCGTCGACGATCCCGATAGTCTCGCGGGGCTGGCCTATGTGGTGGCGGGGGATGACCGGCGCATCATCAGTGGCGCGGGGGATCGTGTCTATGTCCGTGGCGAACTCCAGTATGGGGAGCGTTACGGCCTCTACCGTGTCGGCGAACGCTACGTCGATGCAGGGAGTGATGAAGTTCTCGGTCTCGAGCTGATCGCTATCGGTCAGGCCCGGGTGGAGCAGAGTGAAGGAGATATCGCCGCCCTGCGAATCCTCTCCGCGACCCAGGAGGTGCGCAACGAAGATATCGTGTTGCCGCTTGAGGCACGTGAGTCCCTGGATGAGCTGGTGACGCGCATGCCGCCACCCCAGCTCAGCGGCACCCTCCTGGGGGTGCCGGACGGCGTTCGCTTTATTGGCAGCTTGCAGGTCGTGGCGCTGGATCGCGGCCGGCGTGATGGTCTCGAAATGGGGCATGTGCTGGAAGTCGCCCAGCAGGGCGAGCAAGTGGTTGATCCTCGCAGTGGCGAATGGCTGAAGCTACCCGGCAACGCAGCCGGGTTGGTCCTGGTGGTTAAAACCTACCCCAAAATGAGTTATGGCCTGGTCATGCAGGCCACGCGCTCCCTGGCGGTGGGTGATACCGTCCAGGCGCCCCGGGAGCCGCTGGGGGTGGCGTTACAGTGAAGACTTCACGTTCGCTACCGAACCGGCAGGAGTGGCTGGCATTGATACGCTTGCCGGGCATGGGCGCGGCAAGAGTGGCGGAGCTTGTGGCGGCAGCACCGGCCTGGCCCGATGGTTGGCTCGCGCGGCTGTCTCCGGCGGCGGCTTCCATGCTGCGGCTGTGGCTCGATCACCCTGCACGCAGTCCGCTTTCCCGGGAGATAGAGGCCGACCTGGCCTGGCTGGCGGAATCGGATCAACGTCAGCTGTTGCATCCCGGGCACCCTGCCTGGCCTGCGCTGTTGAACCAGATCGGAGACCCACCGCCCGTGCTCTGGGCACTGGGCGACCTGGACGCTTTGCAACCGCCGGGGCTGGCGATTGTCGGGTCGCGACGCCCCACCCGTGAAGGGCTGATCAATGCCGCCGCCTTTGGCCGTGAGCTGGCCGGCTGTAGCTGGAGCGTGGTGAGCGGCATGGCGCTAGGGGTCGACGGGGCCGCACAACAGGCGGCACTGGAAGCCGGCGGACGCAGCGTGGCGGTGTTGGGTTGCGGTGTCGATGTCATCTATCCGCCGCGGCATGCCCGGCTTTATCACCAGCTTATCGAGTGTGGTGGGCTGATTCTTTCCGAGCATCTGCCGGGTACGCGGGCCCGGGCAGGCTATTTCCCGCGACGCAACCGCATTGTGACCGGCCTGGCACTGGGTGTCCTGGTGGTGGAAGCCGCCGAGAAGAGCGGTTCACTGGTCAGTGCCCGGCTGGCCGTCGAGCAGAACCGCGAGGTGTTTGTCTTGCCCGGCTCGATTCATAACACCCAGGCGCGGGGCTGTCTTGACCTGATCCGCCAGGGGGCCGTGCTGGTACGCCAGATCGACGATATCTTTGCCGAGCTGAAGCAATGGGAAGCATCAAGGCAGCCGGTGGCTGGTGTGCCGTCCGCTTCCGCAGAGAGTGGTGATCCGTTGCTGCGTTGGCTCAATGATTCACCCTCGCCCCTCGACGCCTTGGTGAGCCTCACCGGGCTGGCCGTGCCCGAGTGTCAGCGCCGTTTGCTGGAGCTTGAGCTGGAGGGGTTGGTGGCCCAGGCGCCGGGTGGTTGGGTGCGTCTGCCGACGAATGCCATGACATGCTAGCATGTGCCCTGTCTTTCCCGCAGGAGCCGCCTTGACCGTGACCGATACGCTGGAAACCGCCGTGGCTGCGCTACGTGCAGGCGGTGTGATCGCCTACCCCACCGAGGGTGTGTGGGGGTTGGGGTGTGACCCCGATAATGATGCGGCCGTGGAGTGCCTGTTGCGTCTGAAAAGGCGCGATCCCGCCAAAGGCCTGATTATGGTGGCGGCTACCATTGAGCAGTTCGCTCCCTGGCTTGAGGGGCTGGCACCGGAGCTGCATGCGCGACTGGCCGCCAGTTGGCCGGGCCCCAACACCTGGCTGGTACCGGACAATGGGCGCACTTCGAGCCGGGTGCGTGGCGAACATGACTGTGTTGCCTTGCGTGTCAGCGATCATCCTGGCGTGGTTGCCCTGTGCCAGGCGTTCGGTGGACCGCTGGTGTCGACCTCGGCCAACCAGGCCAATGAGCCTGCCGCCATGAGTGCCGAGGAGGTTCAGGCAATCTTCGGCACGGCACTCAACGCTATCGTGACCGGCGAGTTGGGAGGGTTGAAGCGGCCCAGTACAATACGTGACCTTGCCAGCGGGCAGGTGCTGCGCGCCTGAGGGGCTCTGCCCGGGGGCAGTGTGAGACTTGGCAAATTGCCAGAACACATGATGGGGGAAACATGGCACAAGCCGATCTCGATACGGTGAAACGCTATCTGCTCGATTTGCAGGACCGGCTCTGTGAAGGGCTTGCCGTCGTAGATGGTGGGACCGCTGGCTTTCGCGAGGAGAGCTGGGAGCGTGAGGAGGGTGGTGGTGGTCGTTCGCGGGTCGTTGAGAACGGTGCGGTGTTCGAAAAGGGCGGGGTCAATTTCTCCCACGTTTTCGGCGCGCAACTGCCGGTGTCGGCGACGGCTGCCCGACCCCAGCTTGCGGGTCGCAGCTTCCATGCCACTGGTGTCTCCTGGGTGCTGCATCCCAAAAACCCCCATGTGCCGACCAGCCATGGCAACGTACGCTTTTTCATCGCTGAAAAACCTGGTGAGGCACCGGTATGGTGGTTCGGTGGGGGCTTTGACCTGACGCCCTACTACCCCGTGCATGAGGATGTGGTGCACTGGCATCGGGTGGCCCGTGACGCCTGCGCTCCGTTCGGCGCCGAGGTTTACCCACGCTACAAGGCGTGGTGTGACGACTATTTCATGCTCAAGCACCGCGACGAGACCCGTGGCGTAGGCGGACTTTTCTTCGATGATCTCAACGAATGGGGCTTTGAACGGAGTTTTGCCTTCACGCGTGCGGTTGGTGATGTTTTTCTCGACGCTTACCTGCCTATTGTACGCCGCCGCCGTGATATGCCCTGGAGTGAGCGCGAGCGCAGTTTCCAGCTCTACCGGCGCGGACGTTACGTGGAGTTCAACCTGGTGTGGGACCGGGGCACGCTATTCGGCTTGCAGAGCGGTGGGCGTACCGAGTCGATCCTGATGTCGATGCCGCCCTTGGCCCGTTGGGAGTATGGCTGGGAGCCCGAGCCGGGAAGTGCCGAGGAGGCGCTGTATCGGGACTATCTGCGCCCTCGGGACTGGTTGGGGGAAAACTGAATGAGTCCTCATGTCACTGACCGCTACTGTGTATTTGGCAATCCCGTGGCGCATTCCAAATCGCCGTTTATACATGCCGCTTTTGCTGCCCAGACCGACGAGCAGATCGAGTACACCGCGATTGCCGCCCCACTCGACAATTTCGCCGGAGCCTGGCGTGAGTTTGTCGCCCAGGGGGGGCGGGGAGCCAATGTCACGATACCGTTCAAGGAAGAGGCTTTTCGCCTCTGCGATACGATCAGTTCCCGGGCACGCCGCGCCGGAGCGGTGAACACCCTGCTGCTGGGCAAGAATGGTCTTACCTACGGCGATACTACTGACGGCATCGGCCTGGTGCGCGACCTGGCGCGCCAGGGGGTGAAGCTAACCGGTGCCCGCATTTTGGTGCTCGGCGCAGGTGGCGCGGTGCGTGGTGTACTGGAGCCGCTGTTGGCTGAAACCCCGGCAAGCTTGCACATCGCCAACCGTACAGCGGAAAAGGCCGCACGGCTGGCCCGGGACTTTGCTGATCTTGGAGCGATAACCGGCGGTGGTTTCAAGGACGTAACCGGTGGGTTTGACCTGGTCATCAACGGAACCAGTGCCAGCCTTTCCGGTGAGCTGCCACCGCTGCCTGATGGCCTGTTCGCCACTGACGCCACCGCCTACGACATGATGTACGGTGCCGAACCTACCGTGTTTCTGTGCTGGGCCGGGGCACGCGGTGCGCGTCCCCTCGATGGCCTGGGCATGCTGGTGGAGCAGGCCGCTGAATCGTTCTTCCAGTGGCGTGGCAAGCGGCCTGATACCGCAGCAGTAATGGCGACATTGCGCGAGTCACTATAAGTGCAGGAATTGCTGCACAGACTGCCAAGAGAGGCGAAGCGCAAGGCGCACGCAGCGCAGTGATTCGTTCGCGTCGGGTATTTGTATGTTAGCGCTTTCTGACATAGAGCCGCAGCATGCATAGCACCAGGCCGGCCACCGACAGCAGCATGCCGCCGTTGACCAGCCAGGGATGGCGCTCCACCCAGGGGATGAAGGGCTGGGGCGTATCGCGGCAGGTGCTAGCGACATAGTCCCAGTAGCCTGCCTGGATTAGTGTGCATTCACGCACGTTGCTGAATTCCCAAAAGTAGAGCCCCATCAGCACAAACAGGGGCAGGATCAGCAGCAGTAGTCCAAGTCTCAACATTCAATAGCTCATGATAAAGCTGCCAGGACGGGCGCTTGCTCAAGCCACCTGGCAGCGTTTGCTTAAAGCCGGCAGTTCGGCTGTCGTCCCGCCTGTTGAGCCTGCTCAAAGCGGGCCATGGCGTTGGGCATTTCCGCCTGCAGGCCCTGGATGCGCTGGCCATGGCTGGGGTGAGTCGACATCCAGGCGGGCGGGTTGGCCCCACCCTGTGCGCTCATGCTTTCCCACAGCGTGATGCTGGCACGGGGATCAAAGCCGGCGTCGGCCATCAAGCGCAGGCCGATAATATCAGCTTCACTCTCGTGGCGGCGCGAGAAGGGCAGCAGAATTCCGTATTGGGCACCCAGGCCGAGTGCCCCCATCAGTTGATCGCCGCCAGGGCCTTGCATGCCGGAGACCGATGACAGCACCGATAGCGCTAGCTGGGTCGAGGTCTGGGTCGAGACCCGTTCATTGGCGTGGCGCGCCAGTACGTGGCCAATCTCATGGCCGATGACCGAGGCAATCTGGTCCTGATCGGGAGCCAGTTGCAGCAGGCCGGTATTGATTCCCATGTAGCCGCCGGGCAGGGCGAAGGCGTTGGCTTGCTCTGACTCGAATACGCGAATTTGCCAGGTCTTGTCACGCTCACTGGCCGGTAGCTGGTTGACAAGAGCCTGTGCAATGCACTGGGCAAAACGCTGCTCGGCCTGGCCCGCCGGGGGCAGATCCTGCTGATACTGGGAGAAGGCTTCCTGGCCCATCTGGTCGAGCTGGCCATCTGACATCAAAGTGAGCTGTTGGCGGCCTGTGGGTGAAGTGGTGCATGCCGTCACCATCAGTGTCACGGCGAGTACGGTAGCACAGCGAATCCAGCGCATTGCATGATGTGTCATGATTCAGCTCCCTTGAAGCTCTGGACGAGGATAACGGTTCGCCACAAGATACCCTGAAGCGTAGCTACGTCAATCATCAATGATGCAAGTCTCGAGGAGAGGTGACAATGGATGCCGAGTTGAGCCAACGCCTGGGTCGTTTGCTGGATCGGGTGGAGCAGTGGCTGCCCCCCGCTCCGCCGGAAGTCGACTGGGAGCATCACGTGGCGGCGCTATGGCAGCGCCACGTGTTGGGCGGCAGTCTGTGGCCGGTGCCGCCCCGTGACGCCTTGGGGCTGGATGATCTGCTGGGCATCGAACGACAGAAGCTGGCACTGGTCGATAATACCCACGCTTTCTTGCAGGGTTATCCCGCCAATCATGCGCTGCTATGGGGCTCCCGTGGCAGTGGCAAGTCATCGCTGATCCGGGCGTTGCTCAACAGTCTGGCACCGGAGGGTCTGCGTCTGGTGCAGGTAGACCGGCATGACCTTGCCGCCATGCCGCTGTTGGTGGAGCGGCTGCGCCAATCGCCGCACCGCTTTGTGGTTTACTGCGACGATCTCTCCTTTGAAGGGCACGACGACGCCTATAAGGCACTCAAGAGCGTGCTTGATGGTGCCCTGACGGGACCGCCGTCCAATGTACTGCTCTATGCCACCTCGAATCGACGTCACCTGCTGCCCGAGTCGATGGCGGACAATGCCGCCACCGCGCTGGTGGGTGAAGAGTTGCACCATGGCGATGCGGTGGAAGAAAAGATCTCGCTGTCGGATCGCTTTGGCCTGTGGCTAGGCTTCTACCCGTTCAATCAGGACACCTATCTGGAGGCGTGCTGCCACTGGGTTACCCAGTTGGGTAGTGCTGACGACTGGAACGACGAAGCTCGTGCTGAAGCGATCCGCTACGCCACCTTGCGGGGTGGGCGCAGCGGACGAAGTGCCTGGCAGTTTGCCAATCAGTGGGTTGGCGGCCGACGCCTCCATGGGGAGTAGAGCGGCGAGTTGAGTTCAGCGGCGCTTGCTGCGGGCGTCACGCGTACGCCCCAGTTCGCGCTGCTTGGCCTTGTCGCGGTCACTGGCGCCGGCCAGCGGGTCGTAGGGGTTCTTGCCGGAACGAAACTCGAAGCGGATCGGTGTACCGCGCACATCCAGCACCTTGCGGAAGGTGTTGATCAGGTAGCGACGGTAGGCTTCAGGCAGTGAGCCGGTCTGGTTGCCGTGCACCACGATGATTGGGGGGTTGCTGCCGCCCTGGTGGGCCATGCGCAGCTTGATTCGACGCCCCTGCACCAGCGGTGGTGGGTGCTGGCTAACGGCATCCTGCAGCAGGGTGGTCAGGCGGTTGGTCGACCAGTGGCTATTGGCCGAGGCGAAGGCGCGCTCAATGGAGGGGTAGAGGTGGCCCACGCCGGTGCCGTGCAGTGCCGAGATAAAGTGCAGCTCGGCATAGTCGGCAAAGCCTAGCCGACGCTTGAGCTCGGCACGCATCTTCTCTTTGGCTTCCTGCTCCAGGCCGTCCCACTTGTTGACTGCCAGCACCAGGGCACGCCCGGTGGTCAGCACGTAGTCAAGCAGGTGCAAATCCTGTTCGACGAGGCCGGTGCGCGCATCCAGCACGAGGATCGCGACATGACACTCCTTGATCGCATCCAGCGTCTTGATGATTGAGAACTTTTCGGCAATCTCGCTGACATTCTTGCGCCGTCGCACGCCGGCGGTATCGATCAGCACGAACGGCTTGCCCTGGCGTTCGAAGGGAATCTCGATGGCGTCCCGGGTGGTACCGGCTTCATCGAAGACAACGACGCGCTCTTCTCCGAGCAGGCGGTTGACCAGTGTCGACTTGCCCACGTTGGGACGGCCAATGACACCGATGCGAATACCCTTGGTACCGGTGTCCGCGGGGATGTCCGCGTCGCGTTCGGGAAACGGCGCCAGTACCTCTTCGATCAGGGCGGTGACATTGCGCCCCTGGCTGGCGGCAATGGGATAAGGGTTGCCCATGCCCAGCTGCCAGAAGTCGGCCATGGCCGAGTGCTCTTCCAGCCCGTCGGTTTTGTTGACCACCAGCCAGGCTTTCTTCTGGTTGATGCGCAGGTGGTTGGCAATGGCTTCGTCTGCCACATTGAGGCCAGCACGGGCATCGACCAGGAACAGCACGATGTCAGCCTCTTCGATGGCGAGCAGGGACTGTTCGGCCATGGCCGCGTCGATGCCCTCTTCATCGCCGCTGATGCCGCCGGTGTCGATCACCGTATAGGCTTTTCCACCGAGCAGGCCGTTACCGTACTTGCGGTCACGGGTGAGGCCGGGGAAGTCGGCTACCAGCGCATCGCGTGAGCGGGTCAGACGGTTGAACAGGGTCGACTTGCCCACA
Organism: Candidatus Halomonas stercoripullorum; assembly: GCA_019114645.1. Taxonomy (GTDB): domain Bacteria; phylum Pseudomonadota; class Gammaproteobacteria; order Pseudomonadales; family Halomonadaceae; genus Halomonas; species Halomonas stercoripullorum. The sequence goes on along the minus strand of DXFC01000193.1, from coordinate 2,255 downwards.
TTGGGGCGGCCGACCAGGGCAATGACTGGGTTCATCGGCGAATATCCAGGGCCTCCAGGCGGCCGTCGTTGGCCAGCACATAGATGCGGCGATAGTCGGTCAGCGGACGCACGCTGATGCCGGAGCTGTCGACGCGAGTACGGGCCGTAAAGCGTCCGCTCTGGATATCGATCAGGTGCAAGTAGCCTTCAAAGTCGCCTACCACCAGATTGCCGTCGGCAAATGCGGGTGCGGTCAACTGGCGGTTTTGAAGATCGCGATTGCGCCACAGCTCTTCGCCACTGTGCGCATCGAAGGCGAGTACATGGCTCATTTCATTAACGGTGAGCAAGCGGTCACCCACCAGGACCGGAGTGAGGTGGCTGGACAATTCACGCTGCCACAGCACGTCGCCACTGGCCGCATCCAGGGCCGCCAGACGGCCGTTGTAGCTGGTGACGAACAGGCGTCCGTCAGGAGTGAGTACCGGCTGGCCGCTGAGATCGACCATGCGTTCGATCTCGCTACGCCCCTGGGATACGGCGATGCGCCGCTCCCATAGCGGCTGACCGTTACGGTTGTCCAGCGTGACCAGGCGGCCATTGGCAAATCCGGCGAAGGTGACCGGGTCAATGACGGTGGGTGTGCCGGTGCCGCGTAGCGTCAGGGAGGGCTGGCTGGCGCTGTATACCCAGCGCTCTTGACCACTCTGGCGATCCAGGGCGGTAACGGTGCCGTCCACGCTCTGCACAACGAGTAGCTGCTGGCTGGGCTGTGGTGGTGCGAGCACCTCACTGGATACCCGGGCACGCCAGGCAATATCGCCATTGGCCTGATTCAGGGCCAGCACTTCACCATTGCGGGTGCCGAGATAGACGTGTCCGGCTACGGCGCTCAGGCCGCTGGAGACGCCGACGTCGAGATCGGTTTGCCAACGCTGCTGGCCGCTATCGGCAGCGAAAGCCATGACCCGGCCACGTTCATCGGCGGCAAAGATGGTTTCGCCGTCGAGGGCAGGCGAGATTGGATAAGCGGCACGTCCCAGGCCACGGCCGGCGCGTTGACGCCAGTCACGCTTGAGTTCGGCGCTGGCCTCGAAGCGCTGCAGTTCCTTGGGGCTATAGCGTGTTTCTTCTTGCTTTCCGGCACAGCCGGCCAGCAAGGCAAGGGTAAACAGTGCCACCAGAGGCAGCGTGGATTTACGAGCGAAGTTCCGAATCATAGTGGGGTCTCTTCAAGGCCCAGGTCGTCCAGCTTGAGCTGAACGCCATAGATAGGCTGGTCATGTTGTTCTGCTATTGCCAGCGCCTCCTGCCAGGCCTGGCGCGCCTCATCGCGGCGTTCCAGAACATGCAGCGCATCACCACGGATGTCGGCATGCTGGGCGGCCAGCGCCTCGGGAATGTTTTGGGCCAGGGTGTAAAGAGCAGCTTGTGCGTCGCCTTCGGCCAGTTGGACCCGGGCGAGGCGTAAACGCGCGAGCCCTTGCAGATAGTTGTGGTCACTGCTGGCGATCAAGTCTTCGAGTGCCTGGCGGGCGTCGCGCAGTTCTCCGGCATCGACAGCCAGACGTGCATCGATGAGCAGCGCCAGGTCGGCATATAGGGTGCCGGCGTGGTTATCAGCAATTTCGACCACCAGACTGCGCGCTTCATCGATGTTGCCCTGGTCAGTCAGGTTGATCAGGCGCTCGTAGCGCATTGATGCCGCTTCGGACTGACTCGCCTGGTGATTCTGCCAGAAGTTCCAGCCCACCAGGCCGGCAACGGCAATGGCGACGCCGGCTATCAGGGCGGTACCGTTTTCTTTCCACCAGCGCTTGATGACGTCCAGCTGTTCTTCTTCAGTTCTCAGCTCCGCCACGGGCGGTCTCCTCTTACAACAAAGTACGGTCGCACCGCAGGATTAAGTCTGCAGGCAAAATAGGCTGGCTCAGGTACGTTCGTCACGGGTCAGCGTGGCAAGCGTCTCGACCAGGTCGTTCTGGGACACGCTTAGCTGATCACGCTCCTCGCGCAAAAATTTCAGCGTGGCGCGGCCCGCAGCGAGCTCGTCACTGCCCAGTAGCAGTGCCAGGCGGGCACCGCTCTTATCGGCCTTCTTGATACGACTCTTGAAGCTGCCACCGCCGCAGTGCAGCTGGGCGCGTAGCCCGGGCAAGGCGTCGCGTAGCTGCTCGGCAAGCAGCATGGCCTGGGCCGTGGCGTTATGATCCATCGGTAGCACGTAGAGGTCCAGCTCGCCGAGTGCCTCGGCAGGTGTCAGCTGCAGGGTGT
>DXFC01000026.1 GCA_019114645.1 Candidatus Halomonas stercoripullorum | reverse complement strand
ACCTGGTACTCACCGAGGCGTTGACCGATCACGGCTTGATTGCCCTGTCGCGGACGCTGGGCTTTCAGCTACGCGGCATTGCCATTGACGCTGAAGGCATCGTCCCGGAAGCTCTCGAGCTGGCCTGTCAGCGCTACAAGCCCCGCGCGCTCTACCTGACGCCAACCCAGCTGAACCCCACCGGGGCCACCATGAGCGAGGCACGCCGCGATGCCGTGGCCGAGGTACTGGCACGCCACCGTGTGTGGTTGATCGAAGATGATGTGCATGCACTGCTGGAAGCGCCGGGCTTCACCCCGGTCACGGCACGCATTCCGCAACAGAGCTTTCATATTACCAGCCTGACCAAGGTGACCGTGCCGGGACTACGCGCCGGCTACCTCACGGTGCCCCGTGGTCAGCTGCACCATGTTCTGCCGCGCATGCGCGCTACCACCTGGATGGCGACACCGCTGATCTTCGAGATCGCTGACCGCTGGCTGGCGGATGGCCACGTGGAAACGCTGGCTACCGAACAACGCGCCCTTCTCGCGGAGCGCCAACAACTGGCCCGGCGACTGCTTGGGCATCATACGCTGGAGTCGCGCCCTACCAGCCTGCATGTGTGGGTCTCGCTGCCCGACGCCTGGCGCGCCGAAGAGCTGCAGCAGCAGGCCGAGCAAGAGGGGCTGGCGATCACTACCGCCGTGCCCTTCATGGTGGAGCGCACTCCCCCGCCACGCCGTATCCGTATCAGCCTGGGTGCCGAGCAGGACATCCGTCGTCTGGAAGAGGGGCTTGAGCGGCTGGTGGTGTTGCTTGATGAGGCACCACCGCCCATGATGCAGATCGTCTATTGATAGCGAAAGAAGGAGCCGTCATGCGCGTACTGCTGCATATCGATGACATCGACACCTGGCGCCAGGCACTGGTCGAGCGCCTGCCCGAGGCCGAGATCGTCACCGCTGACGACCCCGCTGACAAACGCCGCAATGCGGACTATCTGGCAGTGTGGCAACCACCTGAAGCGCTGCTTGCCGAACAGGCCCAAGCCAAGGGAATCATCAACCTGGGGGCCGGGGTCGACGCCCTGCTCAATAATCCCGCCCTCCCCGAAAACGTACCCATCGTCAAATTGCGCGATGCCGGCATGGCCGAGCTGATCGCCGACTATGCACGTTACGGCATCCTGCACTTCCAGCGTGATTTTGACCGCTACCGGCGTCAGCAGGCGCAACGGGAGTGGCGTGCACACGCGGTGGTCGACAAGCACGACTGGCCCGTAGGTGTGCTGGGTCTGGGGGCGATCGGTGCCAAGGTTGCCGCCATGCTCGCCGCCGATGGGTTTCCGGTGCACGGCTGGAGCCGTACGCCCAAATCCCTCGCCGGGATTCGCTGTCACCACGGCGATACTGGCCTGGCCGCGTTGCTCCGCCAGGTACGCAGCCTGGTATTGCTGCTGCCCAGCACAGCCTCGACCCGGCACATTATGGATGCCGAAGCGCTGGCTGCGCTGCCCAAAGGCGCCAGCCTGATCAACCCCGGCCGGGGCAGCCTGATCGATGAGGCGGCGCTACTTGATGCCCTGGGTGAAGGCGCCCAGGAAGGCCGGTTACGTGGTGCCATCCTCGATGCATTTCCTGAAGAGCCGCTGCCTGCCACAAGCCCGCTATGGACGCATCCGCGCATCTGGATCACACCGCACATGGCCGGTCCCACACCGCTGGGCGAGGCCGTCGATCAGGTCGTCGCGGCGATTCGTGCCTTTGAAGCCGGTGACGAGATAGAAACCGTCGATCCCGACGCCGGCTACTGAGCCCCCGATACTCAGGCCAGTTGTAGCAGCTGGCCTCGATTCAGCAGGTACGAAGCATTCTCGGAGCCATCTTGCGCAGAGTTCTCACTCACCTGAAACTGAGCGGACAGTCGACTCATATCGCTGGCCTGCTCTCCGAGTGAGCGGCTTGCCGTCGCCACCTGTTCAACCAATGCCGCGTTCTGCTGTGTGGTAGTTTCCAGCTGGGCCACGGCCTGGTTAATTTGCTCGATACCTGCCGACTGCTCGGCGGTGGCCGAAGATATTTCCCCCACTAAACCCGCCACATGCCGCACACTTTGGGCAATGGCGGTCAAGGCTTCGGCAGTCTCTCCCACCCGTTCGCCACCTGCCGTCACACGCTGCGTGGTGGTGTCGATCAACTGGCGAATACGCGCAGCTTCTTCCGCACTACGGCTGGCTAGAGTACGCACCTCCCCCGCCACCACGGCAAAGCCGCGACCATGCTCACCGGCACGCGCCGCTTCCACCGAGGCATTCAGCGCCAGCAGGTTGGTCTGGAAGGCAATCCCGTCAATCGCCTCGACAATGACGGTAATCTCGCGGTTTGCCTCGACGATCTGCTGCATCGCCTCACGCGCTTGATCAGCGACTGTACTGGCCTGCTCCGCCTCGTTCATTGTCTGCTCCGCCGTGGTGCTGGCCTGACGCGCGCTGTCAGCCGACTGCCGTACGGTCGCGGTAATCTGCTCCATGCTGGTCGCGGTTTCCACCAGCGAAGAGGACTGCTCCTCGGTACGACTGGCCAGATCCTCGTTGCCTTGGGCAATTTCGCCACTGGCAAGATCAACACTGCGTGCGCCCTGCTGAATCGCAGCAACCAGCTTTTCCATGTTAGCGGTAGAGTGGTTAAAGGCACGATACAGCTGGGCAAGCTCGTCGCTACCGGGCGCCTCCAGACGCAGGGTCAAATCACCCTCTCGGGTGGTGATCTGCTGCAGCGCTTTTCTCAGCGGCCCGACGATACTGCGCACAAGCAGCAGCGATAACAGCACTGCCACCACTATGGCCAGGCTTGCCAAAACAGCGAAAGACCATAGCCCCCGACGCGCTTCTGCCGCCATGGCAGTCGCGCGCGTCTGAATATCCCCGGCCAGCGCCAGCTCGACGCCGCGCAACCGCTCCAGTTTGCCGCTCTGGGCTTCGAACCAGCGCTCGGCCCGTACCCCATAACCACCATCCACGCCCTGGCGCATGGCGATCTGGCGCATCATATAGAGACTATTATGCGCCTCATGCTCGCTGGTAGCTGCCAAGTAGGCGGCCCGGGTATCCGCATCAGCCTGAATGCCAAAACTGTCTTGAAACGCCTGCTCCTGGCCCAGCAGCCTCAAGAAGCGGTAATACACTTCCTGCGCCATGCCGTTGGATGCAAAAGCACCGGCCAACAGACCCCGCTCAATGGCGGCGACCTCCTTGAGTTCAAGCAGCGCATAGTAAGCGCCGAGGCTGCGGCTCAGTTCGCCCGCATTGCCCTGGGCATTCAGCCGGCCTACCAGCTCCACAAGATCGGCGTTGATGGCAGTGTAATAATCGAACAGTTCGACACCGTCAGCGCTCAAGGTGTCAACTTCCTGGCGCCGGGCGTCGAGCTCGTTCACCAGGGTTTGCACCTCCCTCCAGCGCTGCTCCATGGCGGTGTCAGCCGTAATCCCCACTGCAACCAGATCCACATCCAGCACTCCCAGCACCGCATCGACCCGTGCCCGTTGTGCCGACAGTTGATCACCGAATTGCTCGCCACGACTGCCAAGAAAGCTGACCGAAAGCCCCCGCTCTGTCTGCAGTTCATGCACCACGCCACCCAGCTCGACGGAAAAACCGGTAAAATGGTCGACTTGCTGCATATCGGCAGCCTGCTGCTGGCGCTCCAGAATACCGACCACGGCCAACCAGACAATGACACAAAGGGGGAGCGCCAGTACCAGCATGAACTTGCGCGACATGGCAATACGGTGAAGGAAAGAGTGGAGCATTGAGGTTTTCTCAAGTGAAGAAGTACAAAGCTTATATCGACTAACCCACACCATCCTTTAGTCTTATTCGCTAGGTAGAATACTTCTTTTGACGAAGGTCATGTTTCGTCGCACCCGAGCCTTGCTACTTTTGCCAAATGATCTAACGGCCTGGAGTGATAAGCGCATGCTGCCGTCTATCGGCAGCATGCCTGCATTCAAGCAAGTGCCGTTGGCTTTGGATCGTAATCAAGCGCCGGGGAATGGGCTACCGATGCTGTTGCCTGCGTTAGCTGTGGCTGTTGCGCCTGGATCCGGAACCACAGGACTTCCTGCACCAGCAGGATCACCTGATCGCGCAATGCCTGTGCTTCACCAGCGGCTTGATCAACCAGGTTGGCGTTTTGCTGGGTCACCTGATCCATCTGCCCAATCGCAGTATTGACCTGCGCGATCCCAATGCGCTGCTCTTCTGAAGCGGCTGCAATCTCCTCCATGAGATCCGCCATTCGCGTTACCGCGCCGACAACCTCCTGGATTGTCGTGCCCGTCTTCTCCACAAGCTGCGTGCCCTCAGTGACCTGCTGATACGCAACTCCGATCAGAGTTCGAATTTGACGTGAAGCCTCTGCACTACGGCTCGCCAGAGTACGTACTTCTCCCGCGACCACCGCAAAACCGCGCCCTTGCTCGCCGGCCCGCGCGGCCTACACGGAGGCATTGAGAGCGAGAATGCTAGTCTGAAAGGCAATCGAGTCGATCAACTCGATAATATCATTCACCTGCGCGGCGCTGTGCGCAATGCCCTGCATCGTGGTGACAACATCGGTCATCATTTCGCCACCCTGGCGCGCTGTCTGGCGCGCCTCGAGAGCCAGCTGGCTGGCTAACTGAGCATTTTCCGCGTTCTGGCCGACCGTTTGCGTCAGCTGCTCCATACTGGCAGCGGTTTCTTCGATCGAGGCTGCCTGCTGCTCGGTACGGGCTGACAGATCCTGGTTACCGACCACAATCTGATCGACACCGTTATTGATCCTTTCC
>DXFC01000192.1 GCA_019114645.1 Candidatus Halomonas stercoripullorum | reverse complement strand
AAATATCGCTAATGTGTACTGATCATTGCGGAAGAAGTCGACGCTTCATCCGCCCTGGATTCTTCGCTGCTCGTGTTTGACGTATCAACGAGTGATACGTCAAGTACTTCGTCGATCCATCGAACCGGCCGAATATCAAGTGCATCCTTGATATTGTCCGGCACCTCTTTGAGGTCCCGACGGTTCTCTTCGGGAATGAGCACGATCTTTATACCACCGCGCCGGGCCGCCAGCAATTTCTCCTTCAACCCTCCGATGGCCATGACCTCGCCCCTCAGGTTAACTTCACCCGTCATGGCAAGGTCGCAGCGAATAGGCTGACCAGTATACGCCGAGACCATGGCGGTCACCATGGCGATGCCGGCACTGGGACCATCCTTGGGTGTCGCCCCTTCGGGCACGTGGATGTGCAGGTCCTCTTTTTCGAAGCGTTCCGGGTCAATACCCAGCGCCACGGCACGGGCACGCACCACGGTGTGCGCCGCACTCACGGACTCCTTCATGACGTCGCCCAGCGATCCCGTTTTGTTGATACGCCCCTTGCCGGCCGTGATAACAGACTCGATGTTGAGCAGTTCGCCGCCTACCGAGGTCCAGGCCAGGCCGGTCACCCGCCCCACCTGATCCTCCTTGTCGGCCAGACCATAGCTGTAACGACGCACGCCGGCATACTTCTCGATATCGTCCGCCGCCAGTGCGGCTGGCGCCTGGGCTCCCTCGTCGCTGGCTTCCAGCCGCTCACGCAGCACCTTGCGGCACACCTTGGCCACTTGGCGCTCAAGCTCACGCACACCCGCCTCGCGGCTGTAATAGCGGATCAACTCAAGCAGCGACTCGTCGGAAAAGACCAGCTCACCCTCCTTGAAGCCATTGGCCTCAAGCTGCTTGGGTACCAGGTAACGCCGCGCGATAGCGAGTTTTTCGTCTTCGGTGTAACCCGGCAGGCGAATGATCTCCATGCGATCCAGCAGCGGACCGGGGATATTCATCGAATTGGCGGTACAGATGAACATCACCTCGGAGAGATCGTAATCCAGCTCCAGGTAATGATCGTTGAACTTGTTGTTCTGCTCAGGGTCGAGCACCTCCAGCAGTGCCGAGGCAGGATCACCCCGGTGGTCCATGCCGATCTTGTCGATTTCGTCGAGCAGGAATAGCGGATTCTTGACCCCCGCCTTGCTCATGCGCTGCACCAGCTTGCCCGGCAGCGATCCGATATAGGTCCGCCGGTGTCCGCGAATCTCCGATTCATCACGCACCCCGCCCAGCGCCAGGCGCACGTACTTGCGGTTGGTCGCACGCGCGATCGATTGGCCCAGCGAAGTTTTGCCCACCCCGGGGGGCCCTACCAGACACAGCACAGGGCCTCGCAACTTCTTGACCCGCTTCTGGACCGCCAGGTACTCAAGAATTCGCTCCTTGACCTCTTCAAGACCGTAGTGATCCTCATCGAGCACCTGATGGGCGCGTGCCAGATCATGCTTGACCCGGGTGCGCTTCTTCCACGGCACCGCCACCAGCCAGTCCAGATAAGAGCGCACCACTGTCGCCTCGGCGGAGCTGGCCGACATCATCTTGAGTTTGCCCAGCTCCTGCATCGCCTTTTCATGCGCTTCCTTGGGCATGCCGGCAGCCTCGATGGCGGCGGCATATTTTTCAGCTTCGTTGGGTACGTTCTCGAGCTCGCCCATCTCCTTCTGGATGGCCTTCATCTGCTCATTGAGATAGTACTCGCGCTGGGATTTCTCCATCTGGTCCTTGACCCGGGAGCGGATACGCTTTTCTACCTGAAGCAAATCGATCTCGGACTCAATCAATGCCATCAGGTGTTCGATACGATCACGCACCCGGTCCATTTCCAGCAGCTGCTGCTTGTCGTGGATCTTCAACGAAAGCTGCGCGCAAATGGTATCAACCAGGCGACTGGGGTCCTCAATGCCCGAGAGCGAGTTCAACACCTCATTGGGCACTTTCTTGGAAAGCTTGACGTACTGCTCGAACTGATTGAGCAGTACGCGTACCAGTGCCTCCTGCTCACGTTCGGTCAAGGGTTCGCTAGCGCGCAAGACTGCATCCACCATGCTGTGACTTTGGTCAGCATGATGCACTTCACCCACATCGGCGCGGGAGACACCTTCAATCAGCACCTTGACGGTACCGTCCGGCAGCTTAAGCAGTTGCATGATCTCGGCTACGGTGCCGATGGTGAAAAGGTCATCGGTACCCGGATCGTCCTGCCCCGCTTCACGTTGCGCCACCAATAGCACACGTTTGTCTGCTGCCATGGCGGCATCCAATGCCTGAATGGATTTTTCACGTCCAACAAACAGGGGAATCACCATCTGCGGATAGACAACCACATCACGCAGTGGCAGGAGTGGCAGACTCAAAGTCATATCGGCGCTCTGCTGCATCGCAGACGTTCCTCAAACAGAAATCGAATACAGGGAAAATTGGGGCTTTAAAGCCTCTTTACAAGGGCGCCGGCTGACCAGACGCTAGCACAGGAAGCGCTCAGGCAAACAAGAACAAAGGGGTCGCCCAAGCGACCCCTTTCATGCTGCATGTCATCAAGACTGGATGGCTAACGGCGCGCCTTCAGCCATTTAACCATCGGTCCCGTCGACGAGCTGCTCCTGCTGGGAGTAAATCCGTAACGGTTCACTCTCCCCAGCGATAACCGAGGCATCGACAACGACCTTGGTCACCCCTTCAAGAGAGGGGATCTCGTACATGGTATCGAGCAGCACTGATTCGAGAATGGAGCGCAAGCCGCGTGCGCCCGTCTTGCGTGCCATGGCCTTGGCAGCAACCGCACGCAGCGCGTCCTGGCGAAACTCCAGTTCGACCCCTTCCATCTCAAACAGACGTGAATACTGCTTGATCAGCGAATTTTTAGGTTCGGTCAGGATCTGGATCAGAGCATCCTCGTTCAGCTCGGTAAGGGTCGCGATGATCGGCAGCCGACCGACAAACTCGGGAATCAGGCCAAACTTGACCAGATCCTCCGGCTCCACATCGGCGAGCAACTCGCCCACTCCTTTGCTGTCGTCCTTGCTCTTGACAACCGCACTGAAGCCGATACCACCCTTCTCGGCCCGGTCACGAATCACCTTGTCGAGTCCGGCAAAGGCACCGCCGACAATAAACAGGATGTTGCTGGTATCCACCTGCAGGAATTCCTGCTGGGGATGCTTGCGCCCACCCTGCGGCGGTACCGAGGCAGTAGTGCCCTCGATCAGTTTCAACAGCGCCTGCTGCACACCCTCACCAGAAACATCACGGGTAATCGAAGGGTTGTCCGACTTGCGCGAGATCTTGTCGATCTCATCAATATAGACGATGCCCCGCTGGGCCTTCTCTACATCGTAATCGCACTTCAGCAGCAGCTTTTGAATGATGTTCTCGACATCTTCACCTACATAGCCCGCCTCTGTCAGAGTCGTAGCATCAGCGATGGTGAACGGCACGTTAAGCAGGCGTGCCATAGTTTCAGCCAATAGGGTTTTACCACTACCGGTCGGACCGATTAGTAGAATATTGGACTTGCCCAGCTCGACCTCGTCGTCCTTGCCACTGGCGCGGAGACGTTTGTAGTGATTGTAGACCGCGACCGAAAGCACTGTCTTGGCGCGGTCCTGGCCAATCACATAGTCATCGAGAGTGCCGCGAATCTCGCGGGGAACGGGCAAACGCTCCTCGTCACTCTCGGCCTCGGCATCGAGAACTTCCTCACGAATGATGTCGTTACACAGATCGACACACTCGTCGCAGATATACACGGACGGGCCGGCTATCAACTTGCGCACTTCGTTCTGGTTCTTGCCACAGAACGAGCAGTACAGCAGCTTGCCGCCTTCGTCCTTGCCTTTGCCGTCGGCCATTAGCGTACCTCTGTCACCTCGGCAGCCGGTTCAGCTACCATTAGTCTATAAAGCAAACCTGATTTCACGCTATCAGGATGTGGGACGCTTATCCAGCACCGCATCGATGAGACCATACTCTACGGCTTGCGAGCCACTCATGAAGTTATCACGATCCGTATCACGCGCAATGGTCTCGATATCCTGACCGGTGTGGTGTGCCAGGATCTGGTTCAGCCTGTCACGAATCCCCAGAATTTCACGGGTATGGATCTCGATATCCGAGGCCTGTCCCTGATAGCCCCCCAGGGGCTGGTGAATCATCATGCGGGAGTGGGGCAATGAAAAGCGCTTGCCGGCAGCACCACCAGCCAGCAGCAGCGCGCCCATACTGGCAGCTTGACCGATACATACGGTGGAAACATCAGGCTTGATAAACTGCATGGTGTCGTAGATCGCCATGCCTGCCGTCACCGCACCACCCGGTGAGTTGATGTAAAGGTGGATATCCTTGTCCGGATTCTCGGATTCCAGAAAGAGCAGCTGGGCCACGACCAGGTTGGCCATGTAGTCTTCCACCGGGCCCACCAGAAAGATCACGCGCTCTTTCAGCAGCCTGGAGTAGATATCGTAGGCCCGCTCGCCGCGTGCGCTCTGCTCTACCACCATGGGCACCAGGCCACCGGCATTACGGGTCTGGAACTCGTTGCTCATCAGTGTAATGTCCTTGGATCCGATGAATTACCTGCCGGGCGCCACCTGGGACGACCGGCAGGACAGAGGGGCAGTGTCCTGAGGCGGCACCTGGAATACAGTGCCGAGGGAAGTCAGTCTTTGGCTTCTTCCGCCTCTGCTTCACCCTCTTCGCCTTCTTCCGCCTGCGTGCCTTGTTGAGCGGCAGCAAGCGCTTGCTGATAGCTCATTTCCACATCTTTGACAGTCGCCTGAGCCAGCAACTTTTCGACAGCTTTCTCTTCGAGAACCGCCGACTTGACCTGTGTCTTGAGCTGTTCGTTGTTCATGTAGTGTTCAACGACCTGCTGCGGCTCCTGATACTGCTCAGCCAGCTCTTCGATCCGGGCACGAATCTCGTCGTCAGTGGCATCAAGTTCATTGGACTTGATCACTTCAGCCAACAGCAGGCCGACCTGGACCCGGCTCTTGGCCTGTTCTGAAAACAGCTCGTTGGGCAGCTGAGAGACATCAAAGTCTTCCCCCAGACCGAACTGCTGTGCCGCCTGACGCTTGAGCGCATCGGTTTCCTGCTGGATCAGCGCCTGGGGCACCGGCACATCATTAGCCTTTTGCAGCGCCTCAAGGACCTGTTGCTTGACCCGGTTGTCGACAGCCTGCTTGGCCTCACGCGTCATGTTCATCTTGACTTCAGCGCGGAACTTCTCGATATCACCGTCTTCAACGCCAAAGCGTTTGGTGAACTCGGCGTCCACT
>DXFC01000191.1 GCA_019114645.1 Candidatus Halomonas stercoripullorum | reverse complement strand
GGGGGCGACCGGTTTTGGTTACGACGTGGCCCGCCAGTTCGGGCTTGCCGTCACCGAGACCCGTCCGGCGCTGGTACCGTTTACGCTGACCTCGCAATGGAAGGAACGCGCTGCGGGTCTAGCTGGCGTGGCCTGCGATATCGCCGTTGGCGCGGTGCGTGACGGTCAGCGTCACGGGCCCGGGCGTGAGCGTTGCTATCGTGAACCGATGCTGTTTACCCACCGTGGCATCTCCGGCCCCGGGATGCTGCAAATTTCCAGCTATTGGCAGCCAGGGGATGAGCTCGAAATTGATCTGCTGCCTGGGCTGGATCTGCCTGTCGTGCTTGCCGAAGCGCGTCAGGCCACGCCGCGTCGTCAACTTTCGACCTGGCTTGCCGAGCGCCTGCCCAAGCGTCTGGCCCAGGCGTTGGTTGAGTGGCATGGTGAAGATCCTTCACTGGCGGAGCTCTCCAATGCACGTATTGCGGCATGGGCGCAGCGGCTTGGAGCATGGCGACTCAAGCCCGCCGGTACCGAAGGCTGGCGTACTGCAGAAGTGACGCTGGGCGGGGTTGATACCGGGGCGATTTCTTCAAAAGACTTCAGTGTGGAGGGGCTCCCCCAGCTGCGTTTTATCGGCGAGGTACTTGATGTCACGGGTGAGCTGGGAGGGCATAACTTTCAGTGGGCCTGGGCTTCCGGTGTCGCCTGCGGCCTGTCGTGCTGAGGCGTCAGCGAATCAGTCGCAGCAGACGACGCCCACGGCTGAGAAGTAGCCCGCCAGCGGCCACTCGCTTGGCAACGCGCAGTAGCGATTTAGGACGACGGGCGCTACTGAGCAATAGCGCACCTCCGGCCAGATAAAGCACGTTGCGATAGCGGGCGAGTTGCAGCCAGCCGGCATCGAGGCGGGTTGAGGCTTGCTGCCAACGCTCACTTTCCACCAGCAGATCGATACGCTGCTGCTCAAGGGCAGCGATCAATTCCGCCTTGCGCTGTGGGCGTGTCAGAGTGTTGCGTTGATGATCAGCATCAGCGGCGCGACGGCTCACGAGGTTCCTCCAGCAGCTGGCGATCCAGAGCGAGCTGGGCCAGTGTCTCTTTCAGCAGGGTGTGGCGGCGGGCCAGACGGACACTCAGCAAGGCGATACCGAAACCACCCCCCAGCAGTACCAGGGCGCTGGTCGCGATGGCGGTAAGGCGATAGGTGTCCCAGAAAAACACGACGACCAGCAATGCCAGCATTCCCAGGCCCAGCAGCAGCATCACTAGGCTCAAGCCCAGCAGCAGTAGCAAGGTAGCCAGGCGGGAGCGCTCTTCCTCCAGCTCAAGGACAGCGAGACGCAGACGCGTCTCGCCATTCGCTGCCAGGCTCGACAACAGGCGTTTGCTGGCTTCAAACAGACGCAGCACCGGACCTGCTTCAGATGCCATCAGCGCCGCCCGATAAGCATGCCGATCACAACACCTACGGCGGCACCGATGCCGATACTGGTCCATGGATTTTCGTGAACATAACGATCACAAATGTCGGCGTGATCGTGCAGCGCCTCGCGGGTTTCATCGTAGATTCGTTCGCCACGTGCTTCGAGACGTTCGCGGGTCTCTTTCAGGCGTTTCTCGGCGCGTTCGCGCAGCTCCTTGATGTTGCTGCGAGAATCATCTGCCGTGGCGCTTACCAGTTCTTCGATGGTACGGCTAAGGTGATTCAGGTCTTCTTTGAGCTGGCGGGTGGTTTCCTGAGTGTGGGGGCTGCGGCTTGCCATGACGGTCTTCCTTTGACATTAAATGACATCACTTAGCATAGCAGTGAGAATGACGTGTGCAATCCGTGTTCTTGATCAGGATCATTCAAAGTACGGATCACTGCCAGAGGTGAAGAGCGGGTTGATACTGAAGCCGATACCGATGCGCTGAGTGCGGTGATCGTAATCGATCATGCTGTCGCCATAGCCATAAAAGTACTGCAAATGGCCCCGAATACTGCCAAACATTGGCCAGGAGTAATCCAGCTGGGTGCCCATGTTGCCGGAGCTGGGGTTGCCGTGCCACTGCAGGCTGGCTTCGCTGTTACCGAAGCGCCGGGCAACGGTAATATCGCCATAGCCCATGTAGCGCTCGATATCGGGGTTGTCATCATCGCCGTCTGATTCGGGAACCCGCCAATGGGGGGCCACGCTGACCAGCCAATCATCCTTGAGAAAGGTGGACTCAAGAATGACCCGGTTCCAGCTGCGTGACAGCGGATCGGAGCGACCGTTGGACTGGTGGTTGATGCTCACCCGGTTGTTGATGTTGGTCCAGCCCAGCACGTTCAGCCGGTTCTCGAAGTCGAGAAAGAGCTCGGGTTCGTAGTTGGTCTCGCGAAACGGTGAGGAGGAGTCGGTGTTGTAGGCCTGCCACCAACTGCGCTGGGTATAGGCAAAATAGAGGTCACCTCCGTAATTGCCGAATAGCTGCTCGGCGAGATTAAACTTGGCGCTGAGCTGGAATGACATCTCGGTACGGTCTGGCGTGCCGTTATCATCGATTTTGCCGAAGGTGGCTTCGTTCACCCGCTGGTTATAACTCAGTGGCAAAATGTAGTTGCGCCGGTGAGCAGTAATCGAGAACGGATTGCGTAGCGACTCACGTTCGAGCTGGCGGCGCTGTTCGACGGGTTCGAGCTCCTGTTCCGAAGCCGTGGTTACTACCTTGGAGAGATCGGGCTGGCCGGAGTCGGACTGTAACCGGTCACGGGTCAATTGTTGGCGCAGCGAGTCCAGCTCTGTGCTGAGGGTTTCGATGCGTGCTTCGATGGCAGCCCGTTCTGCTGTGGTGAGGGGAGGCTCTTGAGCCATGGCATGGCCAAAAGCTCCGCTCAGCAGGAGCAGGAAAAGCGCTTGCACAGACGTTCGCGAATTCATCATGGGGGTCAGGGCACTGCCGTCAGAATGGGTATGCCGTTTGTATCATGCCAAGGGATCAAGTCAACCGGATGGTAAGGAATGATTGCGTCTGCGCATTGCCTTGAGCGTCAAGGGCGTCGAGAATCGAGTTTTACGCCATGAATGAGTCAATCAATTCCATGCGTCTCAGTTTTGTTCGAACCGGGCTTTGGGTCCGCTGTTTTGCTCTGTTGTGTATATTGTTGAGCCTGGCAGTTATTGCCGGACCGATAGCGGCGGACGAAACGCTGCCCGAGCGCGAGGCAGTCGAGGCGCGTCTTGGCGAGTTGCGCCCGGAAGAGGGGGTGTCGCTCAGCGGGATCGAGCAGCGTGATTTGGCGGCGCTGGAAGCGACGTTGAATGCGCTGGAGCGGCTTGAAAGTGTGGAGGAGCAGCGCCAAACGCTGGAGCGGCGGCTGGATGAGGCACCGGCCGAGCTGTTGCGTCTGGAGCGTGAGCTGCTGGAGGAAGAGGAGACGCTTGAACGTACCGTCGCCACCCTGGATGAACTCGCCCTGGAAGAGCTCGAGTTCTACCAACAGGAAGCCGTGCTTGAGCTACAGCAGCTGCAGGATCGCTTGGCCGAGGTCAACTCACGTCTACTTGCCGCGCATACGTTGCCCGAGCGTGCGCAACATGCCATCGCGGAAGCCATGCAGGAGGCTGAGCGGACGCGGCGGGAGCTGGATGTCCTGGAGAGGCAGAGCGTTGCTGAAGATTCACCACGTTTGTGGCAGCTTCAAGTAGAGCGGCGTCTTGCCGACCTCACTTTGCGGGTGCGTCAACGCGAGTTGGGCAGTGCGACGCGTTTGCGGGAGCTGGAGCAGCAACGGCGTGAGCTGCTGACGCAGCAGGTGGCCCGGCATGAGTCTGAATTGAGCCTGTTGCAGGGTGTCATTGATCGTAAGCGCCGACTCGCCTCGGAACAGGCGATAGCCGATGCGGTGCGTGATGACCCATTGCTTGAAGCGGGCCACCCTGTGCTCGAGAGGGCCCAGCAGACCAATCGTGATCTCAGCATGGAGCTGTTGCGTGCCAATGATCGTCACAATGACTTGGTACGCGAGGGGTTGGCGGTACGTAGCCAGCTTGACCATGTGCGTCAGCTGCAGCGCAGTTTGAACGAACAGATCGAAGCGATTCGCGGCAGCTTGTTGCTGTCACGTATCTTACGCGAGCAGCGCCGCTCTCTGCCGAGTGTTGATGCGCGGCAAAATTTGCAAGACGAAATTGCTGACTTGCGTTTGCGCCAGTTTGATCTGGCGCGCCAGCGCGATACGTTGCGTCAGAGTGAACGCCTGGCCAATCAGCGCTTGGCCGAGGCGGGAGTCGAGATCAGCCCGGCACTGGTGGAGTCATTGCAGGGACTGTATCACTCGCGCCGTCAGCTGGTTGATCAGCTGGAGCAGACCTACGGTAGCTTGTTGAGTGCGGCGGTTGAATTGCAGCTCAATCAGCAGCAACTGCTGGAAACCTCACATGAGCTGCGCAATACCATCGATGAGCAACTGTTCTGGGTGGCCAACGCCCGTCCATTGGGTCTGGCCTGGTTCCAACAGCTCCCTGCCAACTTGATGGAAGAGTTGCGCCGGGGAGAGTGGCGTCAGCTGCTGCCGGTGCACTGGCAATGGCCGGGCATCGAAGCCCTGGCAGGAGTGTCGCTGATGGTGGCGGCGCTAGGCTTGCTCTGGCTACGGCGTCGCATTCGCGAGCGGTTGGGTGTGCTGCATGAGCAGATTGGGCGGCTGCGTAGTGATTCCCAGGCGCATACACCGATGGCGATAGGTCTCAACTCACTTGTGGCGCTACCTGGCCCCCTGGTGTTGGGCGGCCTGGGTATCGTGCTGGCGCTTATCGACACTGAACTGATCGCCGGCCTGGGCAAGGCCATCATGCAGCTGGCTCTGGCCTGGGCCTTTATTGCCTGGGCGCGTCGCTTGCTGGTGCGTGATGGTGTAGCGACGAAGCATTTCTACTGGCCCTCGGCTTATGTCGCCCGGCTGCGCTGGTTACTGGGCTGGTTAGGATTGGCGCTGGTGCCGGTGTTACTGGTTGGTACGTTGGCGCTTGAGGGCGAGATTGTTCTCACTACGCGGCCTGTGGCCATGTTGCTGCTGTTTGCCGGGTTAGTCGCCATGAGCCTGATGCTGTCCCGGCTGATTCTGGCGCATACGCCTTTTTTCGGAGTCAAACTGTTTCGGCTGATCCTGGGGCTGATGATGGCCGCGGTGCCTATAGTGCTGCTGGGGTTAATCATTTTTGGCTATGAATATACCGCGCTGAGTCTGGTAGGACGTTTTGTCATTACCTTGTACCTGCTGGCGCTATGGATTCTGGTTGAGGCGTCGGTGGTGCGGGGCCTGGCCGTGGCGGCACGCCGCCTGGCTTTCAAGCGGGCCTTGATGCGGCGGCGGGCTCAGGCCCAGGAAGGGAGCGACAGCGGACTTGACGTGGTTGATGAGCCACCGCTGGATATGGAGCAGATCAACCAGCAGTCCTTGCGCCTTTCCAAGCTGATCTTGCTGATTGGCTTCGCCTTGCTGCTCTACCTGGTCTGGTCTGATCTGTTGACGGTGCTGGGCTACCTGAATGATGTGGCGATCTGGGAAGCCCGCGAGGGCGTGGGTGCCGAACTGGTCACCAGTGCGTTGTCGCTTGCGGATGTCTTTACCGCGCTGCTGATTTTTGTGCTCACTCTGGTGATGGCTCGCAACCTGCCCGGCTTGCTGGAGGTCATGGTGTTATCGCGGCTGGAGCTCAAGCAGGGGAGTGCCTATGCCATCGGCACGCTGCTCTCTTATACCATCGTTGGCACCGGGTTGGTGGTGTCACTGGCTACTCTGGGCGTGGCCTGGAGCCAGTTGCAGTGGCTGGTGGCGGCTCTTGGTGTGGGACTTGGCTTCGGCTTGCAGGAAATCTTCGCCAACTTTGTGTCGGGGTTGATCATTCTGTTTGAACGGCCGGTGCGAATTGGCGACACCATTACGCTGGGAAATCTCACCGGCACGGTTAACCGCATCCGTATCCGTGCGACGACGGTGACGGATTTCGACCGCAAAGAGATTATCATCCCCAACAAGACCTTCGTTACCGACCAGCTGATCAACTGGTCGCTATCGGATACCGTTACCCGGGTGGTGCTCAACTATCGCGTTGCCTACGGCTCCGACCAGGTGCTGGTGCATCGGCTGCTGTATCAGGCTGCCGAAGAGAATGAACGCGTACTGAACGACCCGGAGCCGCAAGTGTTTTTCATGAGCTATGGCGATGGAACACTCAATTTCGAGTTGCGGATATTTGTCAATTCGCTGGGTGATCGCCTGTTCGCCACCGATGAGCTCAACTGCCGCGTGGGGGCACTGTTCGAAGAGAATGGCATCGATATCGCGTTCGACCAACT
>DXFC01000190.1 GCA_019114645.1 Candidatus Halomonas stercoripullorum | reverse complement strand
CGGCAAGAATCGTTTCCAGGTCGTCGGCCGCTTCTACCGGCAAGGTCCCGATGACAGCCTCGACCAGCTCGCCAATCGCGGAAAAGCCCAGCCGACCGGCCAGAAATGCATCGACGGCCACCTCGTTGGCTGCATTGAGCAGCGCCGGTGCCGTTCCCCCCGCCTGCATCGCTTCACGCGCGAGCCGCAGACAGGGAAAAGCCGCTTCATCCGGCGCCTCGAAGTCGAGCCGGGCGATCTGGAACAAATCCAGTGTCTCGACACCGGCATCGATACGTTCCGGCCAGGCCAGGCCATAGGCAATCGGCGTGCGCATGTCTGGATTGCCCAGCTGCGCCAACACCGAGCCGTCACTGTAAGCCGCCATGGAGTGGATGACACTCTGCGGATGCACAACTACCTGCACCTGGTCGGGTTGCGCATCAAACAACCAGCACGCCTCGATCAGCTCCAGTCCCTTGTTCATCAAGGTGGCACTGTCCACTGATATCTTGCGTCCCATCGACCAGTTGGGGTGCGCACAAGCTTGCTCTGGAGTCACCGCAGCCAACTGCTCCCGGCTCCAGCCACGAAAAGGTCCGCCGGAGGCGGTGAGCAACAACTGGGTAACACCATGGCGTGACAAGCCGCCACGGTGTTCCGGGGGTAGACACTGGTAAATGGCATTATGTTCGGAGTCGATGGGTAGCAGCGTGGCCCCGTGACGTGTTACCGCCTCCATGAACAGCGCGCCGGACATCACCAGCGCTTCCTTGTTGGCCAGCAACACACGCTTGCCGGCACGCACCGCCGCCAATGTCGGCAACAACCCCGCCGCTCCGACGATGGCTGCCATCACTACGTCCACGTCAGTGGCACTGGCCACCTCAAGTAGCGCACTGTCACCGCTACGCACTTCAAGGGCCAGCCCCGCCGCCGTGAGTCGCTCACGTAGCCAGATGGCATCACGCTCGTCATCAAGCACCGCCACGCTGGGCCGGTGGCTCAGGCACAGCCGCAACAACGCTTCACGGGAGCGGTGCGCCGTCAGGGCGTGTACCCGATAGCGCCCGGGGTGGCGCGCAATGACATCCAGCGTGCTGGTACCGATGGAGCCGGTCGCTCCCAGCACCGTGACACTCTGACAACGAGAACTCATGTACAACTCACAGCAGCAGCAAAGAGAGCAGCGCGAACAATGGCACAGCGGCTGTCAGACTGTCGATACGGTCGAGCACACCACCGTGGCCGGGCAGCAGGTTACTGGAATCCTTGATCCCGCGAAAGCGCTTGAGCATGCTCTCCAGCAGGTCGCCCAGCACCGAGACCAGGGTGACCACAGCAGTCACTACAACCAGCCCCAGCCCTCCAGCAACACCCAGTCCCTGCCAGATAGCGAATAGCAGGGCCAGTACCAGCGTTACCGCCACGCCCCCCAGCACTCCCTCCCAGGATTTCCCCGGGCTGACCGCCGGCGCCAGCTTGCGACGCCCCCAGGCGCGCCCACTGAAATAGGCACCGATGTCAGCCCCCCACACCAGCAGCAGCACATAGAACAGCCATACGCCACCAGTATCGCGCAGTACATTGAAACCGACCCAGGCCGGCAACAGGACCCAGAGCCCCATCGCCAGCCGCATTGGCGTGGACTCCCACTGCTCACGCCTGGCGGGATAGCGCAAGACCCAGTAGCCATTGAGCGCCCAGCCGGCCACCGCCAGCCACAGCGGCCAGACGGCAAGAGCCACGCCGGTCAGCCACAGCGCTCCCATCACCAGGGCCAGCGCCGCCACCAGCGCCAAACGGCGACTGGCGACAACCACGCCGGCAAGGTTGGTCCACTCCCAGGCCGCCAGTAGTACAACGCCTCCGGTAAACAGGGCAAAACCGCCTCCCGTGAGCCCGAACAGGCCGACCAGCATCAGCGGCGCCAGCCATGCCGCGGTAATGACCCGTTGTCTAAGCACCAGCCACCTCGATTTGTTCGTCGGTCAGGCCAAAGCGGCGCTGTCGGCGGCGAAAATCTTCCACTGCCGCGTCGAAGGCTTCACCATCAAAATCGGGCCATAGCAAAGGAGTGAAGTAGAGCTCGGCATAGGCCAGCTGCCACAGCAAAAAATTGGATATTCGCTGCTCACCGCTGGTGCGAATGCATAAATCCACCGGCGTCCCGCCACCGGGACACAGCGCCTCCTGTAGACGGAACTCGTCAATCTCGGCAGGGTCGAGTTCGCCCGCCACGCTACGTTCGGCCAGGCGCCGTGCTGCCATGGCGATATCCCAGCGTCCACCGTAATTAGCGGCAATCACAAGGTGCATCCGCCGGTTATCACGGGTCAGCGTCTCGGCCTTGTCGATATATTTCTGAATGGATGAAGAGAAAGCCGTCCGGTCACCCACCACCGACAGACGAATATCGTTGGTGTGCAACTTTCTGACTTCGCGCTTGAGCGCAATCAGGAACAGCTCCATCAACGCACTGACTTCGGCCTCGGGGCGACGCCAGTTTTCGCTGGAGAAAGCAAACAGTGTCAGGGTCTGGATACCGCGCTCCGCGGCACGCCGTATTACCGCACGCACGGCTTCAACACCGGCATGGTGGCCACGTACGCCGGACAGGCCACGCGCACGTGCCCAGCGGTTATTGCCATCCATGATGATTGCCACATGTTGCGGCAACCCATCTCCGGACAGTTTTGGTGGTATCTGGGATGCAGTGGTCTGCGCTGACGTCATGATGTCTCGCACCGGGTAGGAAAACCGGGCGGCACTCAGCAGGCGCCGCCCGGCAAGGCTCAGACCTGCATCAGGTCATGTTCCTTCACTTCGAGTTGCTTGTCGACCTCGGCAATGTGCTTGTCGGTCAACTTCTGAATCACATCTTCGGCACGGTGCTGCTCATCCTCGGAGATCTCCTTCTCCTTGAGCAACGCCTTGATGTCGTTGTTGGCATCACGCCGCACGTTGCGGATAGCCACGCGGGCGTTCTCCGCTTCGCTCCGGGCCTGCTTGATATAGCCCTTGCGTGTCTCTTCGGTGAGCATCGGCATCGGCACACGAATGACATTGCCGGCACTCGAGGGGTTCAGCCCCAGGTCGGAGGTCATGATCGCCTTTTCAATCTTGGGCACCATGTTCTGCTCCCACGGTACCACCGAAAGGGTGCGGGCATCCTCGACATTCACCGTGGCCACCTGATTAAGTGGCACATGGCTGCCGTAGTACTACACGGTTACCGCATCGAGTATGCTGGGGTGGGCACGCCCGGTACGGATCTTGTTGAAATTGCCATTAAGAGCCTCAAGGCTCTTCTTCATCCGGCTTTCTGCATCTTTCTGGATGTCATTGATCACGTTATCAACCTCTGTCTATCAGCGTGCCTTCCTTGCCGCCCATTACCAGGTTAAGCAGGGCGCCGGGCTTGTTCATGTTGAAGACGCGCATCGGCATGTCATGGTCCCGCACCAGGCAAATAGCGGTCAAATCCATGACGCCAAGCTTCTGGTCCAGTGCGTCATCGTAACTCAAGCGGTCATACTGAACCGCATCGGCGTGCTGCTCCGGATCCTTGTCGTAAACACCATCCACCTTGGTGGCCTTGATCACCACATCAGCATCGATTTCGATGCCACGCAGGCAGGCCGCCGAGTCGGTAGTGAAAAAAGGATTACCGGTACCGGCGGAGAACAATACTACGTCTCCGGAAGTGAGGTAGCGAATCGCCGTACGGCGGTCATAGTGCTCCACCACACCGCTCATGGGAATCGCCGACATCACCCGTGAACGAATATTGGAGCGCTCCAGGGCATCACGCATGGCCAGAGCGTTCATGACCGTCGCCAGCATACCCATATGATCGCCGGTCACCCGGTCCATGCCCGCCGCATTGAGCGCCGCGCCACGAAACAGGTTGCCGCCACCGATCACGATACCCACCTGCACGCCGATACCTACCAACTGGCCAATCTCCAGCGCCATGCGATCAAGCACCTGGGGGTCAATGCCGAATTCATGCTCACCCATCAGGGCTTCGCCTGAAAGCTTGAGCAGTATACGGTTGTACTTCGACTTCTCGACGCGACTCTTGGCTGGGGCATCGGCCTGTTCGGGTGCGGTCATGGCGACTCTCCTGGGCATCAAGGGAATAAAGCAATCTGCCTTTCTGTGCGCGCCGCCTGGCTTTCGCCGCGACGCTTATCCGGCACGATAGCCGGATACGAGAAGGCGTGCGCTCTCGCGCACGCCGTTTTCGAGCTGAAACTTCTGACCTTAGCGACGGCCAGCTTGTTCCATGACTTCCGCAGCGAAGTCGACCTCTTCCTTCTCGATGCCTTCACCCACTTCGAAACGGATGAAGCTGACGACCTCGCCACCAGCAGCCTTGACGAATGCCGCCACGGACTCATTCGGGTCCTTGACGAAAGGCTGCTCGGTCAGGCTGTTTTCGGCCAGGTACTTCTTCAAACGACCGCCAACCATCTTCTCGGCAATTTCCGCTGGCTTGCCGGCCATGTCAGGCTGGGCCAGGATGATCGCCTTTTCCTTGTCGAGTTGCTCCTGCGGCATATCCTCGGGACGTGCTACCGCCGGGTTGATCGCAGCCACGTGCATGGCAACGTCCTTGGCCACTTCGGGGTTAGCGCCCTGCAATACGGTGAGCACACCGATACGACCGCCGTGGACGTACTCGCCTACCAGCGCACCTTGCGGCGCCTCAACGACGGCACAGCGACGCACACCGATATTCTCGCCGATCTTCTGCACCAGCTGCTCGCGGGCATCTTCCAGCTCGCCAGCCATGACCGCCGCCACGTCTTCGCTCTTGGCAGCGAAGAAAGCATCGGCCACCTTGTCGGCAAAGCCCTTGAAGTTGTCGTCACGAGCCACAAAATCGGTCTCGGAGTTGATCTCGACCACCACACCGTAGCTGGCATCTTCGGCAACACGTGTCACCACAACACCTTCAGCGGCAGTACGGCCGGCCTTCTTGGCGGCCTTCAGGCCCGAGCTCTTGCGCAGGTTATCGATAGCAACTTCGATATCGCCATTGGCTTCAGTGAGTGCTTTTTTGCACTCCATCATGCCCAGTCCGGTACGCTCGCGCAGCTCCTTGACTTGGGAAGCAGTGATCGCTGCCATGATATTCTCCTCCTGAATATGGGAACCCGGTACGTTCGACACGAGATGAGAGCGCCGGGCGCCGGGCCCGGCGACTCAATGTCACTCGGCTGCGGCAGCCGGAGCGTCGCTTTCGCCTTCAGTGACCTCGACAAACTCGTCAGGACGGCCTTCCTTCGCCCGGCCACAAGCATCAGCGATGGCCTTGACGTAGATCTGGATCGCCCGGATGGAGTCGTCGTTGCCGGGAATCACGTAGTCGACACCATCCGGATCGGAGTTGGTATCCACCACACCGATGACCGGAATACCGAGCTTGTTCGCCTCATTGATGGCGATACGCTCATGGTCAACATCGATCACGAACAGCGCGTCGGGCAGCCCGCCCATCTCCTTGATACCACCGATGGAACGCTCGAGCTTGTCCTGCTCGCGGGTCGCCATCAGAACCTCTTTCTTGGTCAGCTTGTCGAAAGTACCGTCTTCACGCATACCTTCGAGATCACGCAGGCGCTTGATCGACTGACGAATGGTCTTGTAGTTGGTCAGCATGCCACCGAGCCAGCGGTGGTTGACGAACGGCTGGCCCACCCGGTTGGCTTCTTCCTTGATGATCTTGCTCGCGCTGCGCTTGGTGCCCACGAACAGGATCTTGTTGTTGGAAGCGGCCATTTTTTCGACCACATCGATCACCTCGTTGAGCGCCGGAAGCGTGTGCTCGAGGTTAATGATGTGAATCTTGTTGCGGGCACCGAAGATGTACTTGGCCATCTTCGGGTTCCAGTAACGGGTCTGGTGACCAAAGTGTGCACCTGCCTTGAGCAGGTCGCGCATGTTGACATGTGCCATGGATGACTCCTGAAAATCGGGTTAGGCCTCCACGCACCCCATGGATCCGACTGTCGGGTCTCTCGATATTTTCAGAGAAAGCGCGACAGCACCCGGGACCATGTGCCGGTACGTGTGTGTTTTCAAGGCGATTAATGGATTGGCGCGAACCAGATAGCATACTACATGGCTCGCTACCCACACCTTACTGTGTCCGATAGCACCGGCATGTACCGGGCAACGTTTGCAGGAAAGCGCGCGGCTTTATACCATAGTTCATCTACGAGATGAAGTCGCCCGGTGCCGTTCACCTCGGCAAACAGCAGCCTTGCAACCCTCTGAAACGAGATTCCATGAACATACCCATCAAGACGCCCGACGAGATCGAAAAGATGCGTGAGGCGGGCCGCCAGGCCGCTCGTGTAATGGAAATGATCGCCCCCCACGTGCAGGCGGGGGTCTCTACCGGTGAACTTGACCGCCTGTGCCACGATTTCATCGTGGACGAGCTGGGCTCCACGCCAGCGTCCCTCAACTATCACGGCTTTCCCAAATCGGTATGCACCTCGATCAATCATGTGGTCTGCCACGGCATTCCTGATGACGCCAAGAAATTGAAGAAAGGCGACATCATGAATATCGATGTCACGGTCAAAACCGCTGACGGTTACCACGGTGACACCAGCGCGATGTATATCGTGGGCGAAAACATCCAGGGCGAACGGCTCTGCCGCGTGACCCAGGAGTGTCTCTACAAGAGCATCGCCCTGGTGCGCCCGGGAGTGCGCCTTTCCACCCTGGCACGCGCCATTCAACAACATGCCGAGGCCAATGGTTACTCGGTGGTGCGCGACTTT
Source organism: Candidatus Halomonas stercoripullorum (assembly GCA_019114645.1). Classification (GTDB taxonomy): domain Bacteria; phylum Pseudomonadota; class Gammaproteobacteria; order Pseudomonadales; family Halomonadaceae; genus Halomonas; species Halomonas stercoripullorum. The sequence goes on along the minus strand of DXFC01000190.1, from coordinate 3,502 downwards.
TGCGGTCACGGCATCGGCGCCGGTTTTCACGAAGATCCCCAGGTACTGCATTACGACGGTTATGCTCCCGAAGCCGACGCCACACTGGCGGCCGGCATGTGCCTGACCATCGAGCCGATGATCAATGTCGGCAGCCACCAGACCAAGGTACTGCGCGACGGCTGGACCGCCGTCACCCGCGACAAGAGCCTCACCGCACAGTGGGAGCACACCTTGCTGGTGACAGAGACTGGCGTCGAGGTTCTCACGGCCCGGCAAGAGGAAGACTTCACCTTTCTCGATCACTGAGCCAAGCCCGCATGCTCCTGCACCACTATCGCTTCACGCCCGATACGACGCTGTTTGATATCGGCGCCTTCCGGCGTCAGCTGAATAACGCCCGCTCGCCCATTGCGCCGTTCAGGACGGCGCTGAGCGAGATCCAGGCCCGGCTCGACGCCCGCTTTCTTGCCGGGACCGATATTCGCGATCTGGTGCATGGCCGCGCCTGGTGCCTCGACCAGCTTCTACAGGCGGCCTGGTCACTCTACGCCTGGCCCGACGCCGGTGTGGCACTGCTGGCGGTAGGCGGATATGGGCGTGGTGAGCTGCATCCGCACTCCGATATCGACCTGATGCTGCTACTGGAGCATGATGACGACACGCCCTACCGCCAGTCACTGACCGCTTTCATTACCCTGCTCTGGGATATCGGCCTGGAGATCGGCCACAGCGTACGCTCGCTGGCTGACTGCGAGCGTGAAGCCGCCAACGACCTCACCATCATCACCAACCTGATGGAGTCGCGCACACTGGCCGGCCCTGAGAGCTTGCGCACACGGATGAAGACGCGTATCGCCGCTCAGCAGATGTGGCCGGCAGAGCAGTTCTATGCCGCCAAGTGGCAGGAACAGATTGCCCGCCATCGACGCTTCAACAACTCTGAATATCTGCTCGAACCCAACATCAAGAGCTCACCCGGGGGGTTGCGCGACATTCAAATGATCGGCTGGGTGGCCAAACGCTACTTCGGCAGCCAGCATTACAGCGAACTGGTAGCCAACGGCTTCATGAACGATGCCGAGCTACGCATCCTGAGCCAGGGCCAGGCATTTCTTTGGCAAGTGCGCTATGCGCTGCACATCATGGCCGGACGCGCCGAGGACCGCCTGTTGTTCGACCACCAGCGTGCCATTGCCAAGCAGTTCGGCTTTCACGACACCCCCGAGCGGCTCGCCGTCGAGCAGTTCATGCACCGCTACTACCGCCACGTAACCGCACTTGCCGGCCTCAACGACATGTTGCTGCAGCACTTCGACGAGGCGATTCTGCGCGATGGCGAAAAACTGGAAACGGTGGTGCTCAATGAACGTTTCGAGATTGAAGGCAGCTACATCAAGGCACGCACACGCTCGGTATTTCGCGACCACCCGTCCGCACTGCTCGAACTGTTTCTGCTGATGGCGGAGCATCCAGAGATCGAGGGAGTACGCGCCGACACCATCCGCCTGATTCGCGATCACCGTCACTTGATCGATGATCTCTACCGCGCCAACCCTCATCATCAACAGCTGTTCCTGGCACTGCTGCGTTCGGGGGGTAACGTCGCGCGCCAGTTGCGGCGCATGAATCGCTACGGCGTGCTGGGCAAATACCTGCCGGCTTTCGGCCAGGCAGTGGGCCTGATGCAGCATGACCTCTTCCACATCTATACCGTGGACGCCCATACCCTGCATCTGCTCAAGTTCATTCACCATTTTCGTCAGCCCGAAGCCCGCGAGTCGTTCCCGCTGGCCTCGGCTCTGGCGCCCCAGTTACCCAAGCTGGAATTGCTATGGATTGCCGGCCTCTTTCACGATGTCGGCAAGGGCCGGGGAGGCGATCATTCGCTGCTCGGCGCCCGTGATGTTGAGCATTTTGCCGAGCAGCACGGCCTTTCCAGTCGCGACACCCGCCTGGTGAGCTGGCTAGTTGAGCACCATCTCACCCTGTCGCTGGTCGCCCAGAAACGCGATATCACCGATCCCGATGTGATTCGCGAATTTGCCACCCTGATGGGTGACGAGAGCCGCCTGGACTACCTCTACGTACTGACGGTAGCCGACATCAACGCCACCAACCCGACGCTATGGAACGGCTGGCGTGCCTCACTGCTGCAGCAGCTATATACGGAAACCCGGCGTGCGCTGCGCCGCGGCCTGGATAACCCGCTTGAGCGTGACGAATGGGTGCATGAAACCCGCACCGAAGCGCGAGCCCTGCTGGCCGCGCTGGGTGCCGATATTCAGCGGGTCGACCGTCTGTGGCGGCAGCTCGGGGAAGAGTACTTCCTGCAGTATGCCCCCAGCGAAATCGCCTGGCAGACCCAGGGCATTCTCGATCACCACGAGTCGGTATTGCCCCTGGTCCTGATCAGCGCACCCAGCGACACCATGGCCGAAGGCGGCACCAAGGTATTCATCCATACCCGCTCGGTAGATGACCTGTTTGCCGCCACTGCGGCGGCCATGGAGCAGTTGGGGCTGTCGATCCAGGATGCGCGTATCGCCACTTCAAGTAACGACTGGACCCTTAACACCTTCATCGTCCTCGACGACCAGGGCCGCGCCATTCGCGACCCTCAACGTATCGAGGAGATCCGCGTTCACCTGGTGGAAGAGCTCGACGACCCCGACGACTATCCTCACATCGTCACGCGACATACACCGCGACAGTTGCGCCACTTCAAGGTGCCCACCCGGGTACTCATCGAGCAGGACCCGGCCAACGCCCGTACCCTGCTGGAATTGACCGCACCCGACCGTCCCGGCTTACTGGCCCGGGTAGGACGCATCTTCATGGAGCAGAATATTGCCCTGACGGCGGCCAAGATCGCCACCCTGGGCGAACGCGTCGAGGACGTATTCTATATCACCGACAAGACGGGCGCGGCGCTGACCGACCCCGGGCACCAGCAGCGCCTGCGCCAGCGTTTGATTGAAGAGCTCGACGTGACGCAGTGAACCTGCACCCGGTTTGAGGCCTAGGCAAGGCCTCCCTATAATAATTGAAGGAGTACCGATGGCGACCCTCTACGGAATCAAGAACTGCGACACCTGCCGCAAGGCGCGCAGGGCCCTGGACGGGAAGGGCATTCCCTACACGTTTCACGACCTGCGCGACGACGGCCTTTCCGCCGCGCTGCTTGAACACATCCTGGAGCGCGTGCCGGTGCTGGAAGTGCTCAATCGACGCAGCACCACCTGGCGCAACCTTCCCGAGGAAGAGAGGCAGGATGTCGATGCCAACAAGGCGCGGGCACTGTTCATGGCCAACCCCACGCTGCTCAAGCGGCCGCTGCTCGATACCGGCACCGAAATACGCCTGGGCTATCGCGACGGCGACTATGACGACCTGAAAGCCTGAGCCACGCCACCCTCTGCCAGAGCGAGACCCCTCATGCTGAGCTTTGCCTTCGGAATCGGTACCCAGAACACCCAGGGCGACTGGCTGGAAATTTACTACCCCGTGCCGCTGCTTCACC
>DXFC01000189.1 GCA_019114645.1 Candidatus Halomonas stercoripullorum | reverse complement strand
TGCCACATGACCGGTGCCGCCGGCGCTCCGATCATGGGCGATACCGGTGCCTGGGCACCGCGTCTGGAAAAGGGTATCGATGAGCTCTACGCCAGCTCCATTAACGGTATCGGCGCCATGCCGCCCAAAGGCGGTTTCACGAACCTCAGCGATGAGGAAGTGCACGCCGCTGTGGATTACATGCTCAAACCGGTACAAGAGTAATCACGGCGTACGCGTATAGCGACAACGCTCCGCTAGCTTGGCTAGCGGAGCGTTGTCATTACAGCTGAAGATCAAGCGTAGCCATTCGACCCGGGGTTACATGCTGTGCTCAATATGCCGACGCGCCAGCTCATTGAGTACCTGCACATCGATCTCCTCATAGGCGAGCAATCTACCCTCATGCTCCGCCATGAAATGACGCGCCGCTTCCTCGCTACCGAACGAAGCCAGGGTCGGCCCCATGCCTCCCATCAACGGCTGCTCGGTCACATAAACCGCCGTGTCGGCAGGGATAAGAGCGTCATCCGAGGGCTGTTCCCAATCGGTCGCCCCCATGTCATGCACATAGGCCTGACGCAGCTGAGGCACTGAATCGGGCTGCAATAACCAGACGAAAAGATCTGAAGTGGAACAGAACACCAATAGCCGGCCATCCTGCAAACAGGCCTGGGCCTTGGGTCCGGAAAATCCTGCAACGAACATGCCGCATACGGCGCACTCATCATCATCGCGGAAAGGACGCGGTTCGCAGGCAACGGCCACCTGCTCCTCTTCCCCGCTACAACCGACCAGGCCGGCCAGGGACACACCCCCCACCATAATGATGAACTTTCTGCGTGTCAGCATTGCGCAACCTCCCTGTTATATTTCACGGCGACGAAAGACCCACAACGCCAGCCCCAGCGGTATCACTACCCAGGCCAGCAGAGCCCCAATCAACAGCGCCGGATGGAGCCCCGCATTGGCACCAATCGAAGCTAGCCCCGCCTGGGTCCGCGCCGCCTCGAAGAAGGTCAGGTTGACGATGCGGAAGATATCGGTGGGATTGAGCAATAGCAGATAGTGGAAGAGCCCTTCACTGACCTGACCACCGGTACCCACCAGCACGCCCAACAGCGCCAGATCGAAAACGATCACAAAGAGGAACCACACCACCAGGGCGATGCCCGCCGCCTTGGACTTCTCCGCCACGCTGACACTGATCAAATAGGCGAAACCGATAAAGGCCCACCCAAGCAGCATGGCCGAGAGAATGAACAACGCCAGCGCGGCCACCAACTCCCCAAGCTGCTCCACGCTGCCCAAGGCGGCGATGATCGCGCCGGCCACACCAAAGCCCACCAGAGTGGAAACACCAAGAATCGCCGCATGGCCCAGGAACTTGCCGACAAGAATCTCGACCCGGCTCATGGGATAGGTCAGCAAGAGCAGCAAGGTACCTTGCTCGTCCTCGCCCACGATACTGTCATAGGCCAGCATCAAGGCGATCAGCGGTATCAGAAATACCGCCAGACTCGACAAACTGACGATAGTGGTGGAAACCTGGGTGAAACCGACCTGTCCTGACGCTGCGGCACCAAAGTAGGCCAACCCGATGGCCAACAGACCAAATACCAGGGTAATCGCGAGCACCCAGCGGTTACGCAAACCGTCACGAAACTCCTTGCCGGCCACGATCAGCAGACTTCTCATGCGCTTACCTCCTGGGGCGTATTGCGGGTTGCCGCAGAGAACGTCTTGCTCTCTCTCCGGGTCTCCAGGGTGGCGTCAAAATACGCGTAGAGCGACTCCAGGGTCGGCGGCTCCAGATCGAGATCAACCACCTCCGGATCATCCATTAAACTGCGCAGTACCGCCATTTTGGCCCCCACTGGCACCTCAAGTTCGGCCCGCTCCTTGCCTAACATCGCTACCTGCACACCATACGGATGCAGGCTCTCGGCAAGACTCTCCCGGGTACGCGTGGTGCGCAGGCGCACTAGCAGTGGCAAGTCGGCAGCCTGACGCAGCTCTTCGATACTACCCGAAGCGAGCATGCGCCCCTGGCCGAGGATTGCCGCCCGATCAATATGGCGCTCCACACCCGGCAGCACGTGGGAGCACAGAATGACGCTCACTCCCTTGGCCCGCAGCTCGTCGACCATGCCATAGAAGTCGCGGGTCGCCATCGGGTCCAGGCCCACGGTGGGCTCATCCAGCAAAATCAAGCGTGGCTCGCCGATCAACGCTTGAGCCAGGCCAAGCCGCTGACGCATACCCTTGGAGTAAGTTTTTACCCGACGGTGCATGGCGTGGGTCAGACCCACCCGCTCCAGCAAGGGCGCTACCACACTGGTGCCAATACGCTTGAGACGGGCAAAGTAATCCAGCACCTCGAAACCGCTGAGCTGCTCATAGAACTGGACATTTTCGGGCAGGTAGCCCAGCCGCAGGCGCATATCGTTCGCCTCGGTACCGCCGGGGTCGTGTCCGAACACCTTGATCTCACCGCGGGTTGGCCGAATCAAGCCGAGGATGAGCTTCATGGAGGTGGATTTGCCGGCCCCGTTATGGCCCATCAGGCCCAGCACTTCACCTTCCGCCAAGGTCAGACTCACCTCGTCAAGAACAGTCAACTTGCCGAAACGCTTGCCGACCGCATGCATCTCAATCACGGGTTGGGTCATTGCACTTCCTCCGCCATCCAGTCGGGAAGAGCCATCAGCGGATGGCTGTCACGCACGCCCGGCGGACGCAAAATTGGAAACTCACGCTGTACCCAACGCAGCACCTGTACCGCCGGACTGTTCATCAGAATCTTGGCCATGGGATAGGTCCAGATCAGCCGGTCCACCGAGTCGTTAGGCTCATAAGGGATATCCCCCAGACCATCGCCATCGAGATCCCAGCCCAGGTAGTCACTCCAGTAGTTGCCGCGTCCCTCGAAGGACCACTCCTGCTCGCGCAGCGCCACGTACTTGACCTGGGTCTCGTTACCGACAAAGGCGTTGCCGTGGAACTCGTTATCCTCGGAGCCGGCAGTCATGTGAATACCGATCTCGGTATGGGCGAACAAGTTGTCACGAATTTGGTTGAACAACGAGTTATAGACGAACAGTGCCTTGCCTTCGTTGCCGCTGATCGCATGGCCATCGCCTCCGGCCTGCGTGCCCGCTGCCAGACCACGCTGGGCCTCGATGGCAACGTTCTCGGCAATCAGCGAGTCAACAATGAAGTTCATCAGGAAACCGTAGTTCTGGTCACGCTCGGAGCGGTTGCCCACCACCTCCAGCCCGCGTGACTGCATCAATGCATAGCCCAGCCGGTTGTCACGGGTCACGTTGTCACGCACCACGTTGTTCTGGGAAAACATATAGTGCACGCCGTAACGCTGGCCATGCAGGTAATTGCCGATCAACTGATTGTGGTTGCTGACCTGAACGTACAAACCGTCGCGTGCCCCTGACACTTCATTATCACGCACCTCCGCACCCGTGGCGTTGTAAAGATGCAGGCCATTGCCGCGATCCTGAGAGCGCAATGACTCATCGCCACTGATACGGTTGCCAATCACCCTGGCATCCGGAGCACCATCGAGCCAGATACCGAAACCGCGAGCCTCGATGCGGTTGTTTTCGATTAGTACGTCTGCCGCCTCCGTGGCAACGAAGATGCCACTGTCAAGGGCGTCGAGATTCGCGCCATCTTCCCGAAGATGCAGGTTGCGCACCGTGGCCCCTGGAGCATTGATAGTGAGCACGCTGCCGTTGCGCTGGGCATCCAGTATGGCGCCAGGCTCACCGACCAGGGTCAATGGCACCTCGATCACGAAGTTGCCCAGATGAACCCCTTCGGCTATTCGCACCGTATCACCAGGTGCGGCGGCTTCCAGTACCTGCTGCAGCGGCATCTCATCGGGTACGGCACGCCATTCGGCAGCCAGGGCCAGACCGGGTAGCAGCAGGAGAAGAAAAGGGAGTAGGCGTCTTGCTTGCATAACGTACTCTACTGATAGAGTGGGCTGCTGAGCCGGCCATGCCGACCCAGCAGTAACCGCCGATGAATCAGGCCGGTTCGACGAGCATGCGACCCTTCATTTCCATGTGCAGCGCGTGGCAGAACCAGTTGCAGTAGTACCAGAACACCCCGGGCCTGTCGGCTGTAAAGGTGACCGAGGAGGTCTGCTGCGGACTGATCTCCATGCTGACTCCGTGGTTCACCACACAGAAGCCATGGGTCAGATCTTCAACGCGGTCCAGGTTGGTAATGGTCACGGTGACCTCATCCCCCTGCTTGACGGTAAACTCGGTCAAACCGAAGTTGGGCGCCACCGAGGTCATATAGACGCGCACCTGGTTGCCGTCACGAATAACCACGTTGTCGGTTTCCAGGGTAACGCCATCTTCCTGGGCTCTGGCGACAGTCGCGGCGAAGTAGGGATCATTACGTTCCCAGATCTGCTTGGTCTGAATCTGGTCGCGACGGATGATCACCGCATCGTGCGGCTCGGCAAAAGTGGGGGTGTCATGCAGTAGCACCATCTCTTCGCCCGAAATATCGATCATCTGATCGTTTTCGGGGTGCAGCGGGCCTACCGGGAGGTAGCGATCCTTGGAGAACTTGTTCAGCGAGAACAGGTATTTGCCATCAGCATCCTTGGACTCGGAGAGCGTCGCGTGGTTATGCCCCGGCTGATAGTGGACGTCGATTTTCTGACGAATATAGTTGACGTCTTCACCATTGTAGTGGCGGACGGCGTCTTCCATGTTCCACTTCACTACCTGGCTGTCGATAAACAGGGTGGTATAGGCATTACCGCGCCCGTCGTAAGTGGTGTGTAGCGGCCCAAGACCCAGTTCCGGCTCACCTACCACCACGTCACGCTCGTCGCTCAGGTTGCCCTCGAAGAGGTCGTCCAGCTTGGCGATCTCGATCATGGTAACGGTGGGCGACAGCTTGCCCGCAGCGATGAAGTACTTGCCATCAGTGGAAGTGTTCAAACCGTGGGGGTTCTTGGGCACCGGCACATAGCGGGTCACGTTCAGGCCCGCGCTCTTGCGCCCATCCACGACCGGCACATCGGAGTCGCCGATAGTGATGTAATTACCCTCGGCCACCGCTTGCTCGATGCGCTCGATACTGAACACGGTTACCCAGTCACGCTCGTTGCGCATGGTACCGGGTAGCGTTACGGCCCCCTCGGAGTTGTAGCAAGTCGCCGCCGCATATTTACCGGTGTAATCGGTATCCATGTTGTCCAGGTTGCCATCGACGATGACCTGCCACTTCACCTCCATGGTGTCGGCATCGATAGCGTTCCACATGGTGTGGTACTTGGTCGGATCATTGATGTCGCGGCCATCGTTGGGCTGCGGAATCAAATACTCGGCGTTGGCGAAGACATAATTGGTACGTGGCGCCTTCTGCAGGCGCAGGCCGTGGATGGCCTGAACGTTGGGCACCGTCACCATGGCATCGGTCTTGAACACATCCAGACGCACACGCGCGACACGGGTGTTGGCCTTGTCGTTGATGAACAGATAACGCCCATCGTGGCTGCCATCGGTGTAGCTGATATGGGGGTGGTGAGCATCACCGTTAAAGTACTTGGCACTGTCACCGAGAATACGCTTGGTCTCGTTGGTCTGCCCATAACCGGACGCCGAGCAGTGATTGAATACCGGAATACGCATGATTTCGCGCATGGAGGGCACACCATAGATGCGTACCTCGCCACTTTTGCCGCCACTCCAGAAACCGTAGTACTCGTCGAGTTCACCCGGAGCCACATGGATATTGGCCGCGCTGCCGTTGGCTTGCGCCTTGGCCGGCTGACTATGTGTCAGGGCACCCACGCCCGCCATGCCGGCGGCTCCCGCCACACTCGCCGCACCCACTGCGGCACTACCGGCCAGGAAACGGCGGCGTCCCTGGTTGACGGTTCCGGTGAGCTTGTCGCCTGTCTGCTTGTCGCTCATGATGCTTCTCCGTTAACTTGCCTTGCATTGCCAACCCTGCGGTCGGCCATTCTTACACTGCACCGGCTGCTCTTGCCGCCGGCACGCTCATTTCACCGCCCGTGGGGCCAACTCAGCGCCATCTGCAGCCACCTGAACAGCAGGAATTCGCTTGTTCTCGTCTGCCTTGCCACTCAAGCGTGTCGCCTTCTCGCGCTTTTTGCGCTGCACCACCATGGGCGGACACTTGCGGTCGTTGTGGTAGGTGATCTGGCAATCCAGGCAGTAGTGGCATTCGTTGGGGTTGATGTGCCCTTCGGGATGAATCGCCTGGATATGACACTCGTGGGCACAGATCTGGCAGGGCTTGCCGCACTCTTTATGCCGACGCAGCCAGTCGAACAGACGAATCCGCGCAGGAATCGCCAGACCGGCACCCAGCGGGCACACATAGCGGCAGTAGAATTTGTGGTTGAAGGCGCTGATCACCAGCAGCAGCACGGCATAGAGCACGAAGCCCCACTCGCGCTGGAACTTGAGCAGCACCGCGGTCTTGAACGGCTCGACTTCGGCGAGGACCTCCGCCTGACCCAGCGACTGTAGCGACACCGCGAACAGCCCCAGCAGGATGATGTATTTCAGCGCCCAAAGGCGTTCGTGCACGGCAAAGGGCAGTTCGAACTGCGGCACCTTCAGCTTGATCGCCACCGCACTGATCAGCTCCTGCATGGCCCCGAAAGGGCACAGCCAGCCGCAGTAGACACCGCGCCCCCACAGCAACAGCGACACCGCAACAAAGCTCCAGAGGATGAACATCATCGGGTCCATCAGGAAGGTGGTCCACTGGAAGTCCGTGAACAGCGCATTGGTGAAGGTGAGGATATTGACCACCGAGAGCTGGGCCAGGGCGTACCAGCCAATGAACACTGCGGTATACACCAGATAGCTGTAGCGCAGGGTGTGTAGCAGCCGGGGCCGTTTGGCCAGCCAGTCCTGAAACAGCAGAATGAAGGTCAGCACACCCAGGCCGGCACCCAGCACCACGATGTGCAGCACGCGGTCTTGCCACACCGAGACCCACAGTGGACGCTCCTCGTCGCCCGCCAGCAGGTCATCAGCTGGTTCGGGAATCACCAGGAAGCGCTCCGGTATTTTCATCTCGCTGGCAAAGCCCGAAAATTCACTGTCCAGCGCTCCCACCTGTCGGCGCACCAGCAACTCCAGCTCCCAAGGCTGGCCGGGGTCGAAGCGGGTTTCTTCGCGCAGGATGAAGATGTCACGCTCACTCAGTCGCGGGGCACCCTCGGCCTCGACACCCCACAAGCGCCGCACGTCGGCATCGTGGAACTGGTCGGTGCGCCCGCCATGGTGAATCATGATGCGGTCATAAATACCACCACGCACAAAGCCGGACCCCTTGAAGGAGTAAAGGCCGTCCGCCATGATCGCCAATGCGTGCTCACCCTCGCCCAACTCCGCCATCAACTGCTCGAACTGGCGCTCACCCAGCAGGTTGCGCCCCACCGTAGGCACGTTGAGGTAGGCGAAATAGAGATCGATGAAGGTGTCGTTCTCGCGCCCCTCCGGTGCGGCTTCGACACCTTCGGCATCGGTGCCGACAAAAGCGGCGTCCACCTCGCCACGGGTCAGGTGCAGATGCCCGATGGCGCCCTCTTCCAGCAACGCATCCCAGCTCGCCTCCTCGAACAGCTCATCCCGCACCGTGGCACGCTCTGTCGTGCCACCTTCAAGTATGCCCAGCTCGCGGGCTACGCGGCGCGCCGAGCGCATAATGCCTTCGCCCATCACCACTACAGTAACGGTGGCCCCCGATACCGCATCGACCTGCTCATAGCCTTCGCGCTGCTGGCGTGACAAACCCACGCGTACGCGCTGGCTCACCGACTTGCCGACATACTGGCCGACAAAATCGTCGAGTACCGACTCGGGTATGCCGATCAACACGATCGGCTCTGAGTGCTCAAGCACTTCGATCCCGGTGATATGGCCGTCCAGCGTCATGCCCACGCGCATGTTGACCGGATAACCGGAATACGCCGGAATCGGGGCGATGTCATTGGTCTCAAAGACGTACCCTACCGTCTCACCGTTCTGCAATACCGGGACCACAGGCGGCTCTTCCAATGCCTCGCCCACTGCGTCAGCTTCAGGAAAAAACTCGGAGAGCCAATCAGCCGCTTGAACCGTAGCCGACAGGACTGTCATCGTCAGGATCATCAGGGTCGCTAAACAGGCGCGCCAAGACCTCATTCATTCCTCTCTTGCGATGCATAACGGTGGCTAATACAGGTGGTTCGCTTTAGCCCCGTGTCCGCATTGTCGTAATTCGTGAAGGGTGTGGCATACTTCGTTGGCAGCCTCGAACTTACAAATTCAGCCTAGCACTACTACCAAAGGGGTATTTCCGATACATGTTTGAATGCTATCAGAACGAGCCGTCAGGATTTTGACCTGCATCAAATTTCAACGCAGCGGAAGGGACACGGCACCTCATGAACAACGCAAAGTTACGACCACTCGATAACGCGCTCATTACCTACCAGCGCCAGCTGGTAACCGAAGTGGCCTTTTGCCTCAATGACATACCCACTTCGATCCGAGTGCGTGTCTACCGCGCTCTAGACGGTGATGTGTTCAGCAGCGAACAGAGCCATTACATTCAGACACCGCTGCAGAGCGAGCCCATCTTCGAAGTTGCCGATGATCACCCGAGCGTAGAGGCGTGCCTGCTGGCTATCAGCCATTCTATGGCGGAGGAGTACCAGCGCGCCGAAGCCGCGGGGCATACCCCTTCAGAGAACTGGTTGCTACCGAGCCGGGACTTCAACTGATCCCATGAAGCCGACTCTTTTTGGCATCTCGTTGGCGGCCAGCCTGCTATTCAGCTCACCTGTGCTGGCCACCCACTACAACGTCAGCGACGCCGAGGCCCACGAGCTATGGCACTCGGTGGTGCTGACGCTGGGCGAAGAGCGCCATGTTCGCGCACTCCAACAGCACAGCTACAGCGATACCATCCTGAGCGTGAACTACACCACCGGGGTGTGCGATCTCCCCTGGCTTGAAATACGCGTGGAGCTGGAAGATCACCAACCCGAAGATCGCGTGGCAAATCGGGTTTCCGGTGATTTGCGGGTGGATCATGAAACCATCCATAACGGCGTGGCGGAGTTCATCACCCAGCGCGGTGACCGCGGTTTCTACGTCAATTTCTATCTCAGCGAATTCGACCTGCTGTTGGATGAAATGCGTAATGGCGAGACCCTGCTAATACGTCTCGACCGTGGCGACGAGGACTACTGGTTCCTGAGCTTCGCGCTGAAGGGAGTCGCTGCAGCCCTGGATCGCGCCGAACGACTGTGCGAAGTAGAGGAGGAAACCCGCCACAACCGCTGACAGCAGCCCCGGCAAAACGTAAGCTAGGCTGACTCATTTCTGTCGAGAACCCACCAGGAGCTCCCGTGTTGAAGCGTTTTTTCATGATTCTGCTTGCCGCCGCCACGCTACCGCTGGCCGCACTCCATGCCCACGCCACCAATGTGGTACTGCATACCAACCATGGCGCCATCACCATCGAGCTGTTCCAGGAACAGGCGCCCGCAAGCGTTGAAAACTTCCTGACCTATGTAGAAGAAGGCCACTACGATGACACGGTGTTCCACCGCGTGATTGACGGCTTCATGATCCAGGGCGGTGGCTTCGACCAGGACCTGCGCCAGAAGCCAACCCGCGACGCGATCACCAACGAAGCCGATAATGGCCTGCGCAATGAACGCGGCACCCTGGCCATGGCGCGCACCGGCGCTCCACACTCCGCTACCGCGCAATTCTTCATCAACGTTGAAGACAATCGCTTCCTCGACCACCAGGGCACCCACTCCGGTCAGGCCTGGGGCTATGCCGTGTTCGGTCGTGTTGTCGAAGGCATGGACGTGGTCGACGCCATCAAGCGCGTGCCCACCGGCAGCCGTGGTTCTTTCCAGGATGTCCCGCATGAAGCGGTCGTGATCGAGCGGGCCGAAGTGCAATAGTACGTAATTCGACACTATCTAGCGCAACCGATACCGCCGTAATGCGGCCAGTAGCAGTACGGCGGCAAGTGCGCCAAGGGTATTGGCGAAGATATCCATCCCGTCGCCGCCCGTGCGACCCGGCACCAGAAGCTGCAAATATTCGATGCCAATCCCGTAGAGCACGACCACAATAAAGGTGCGCCACAACAGCAACCCGCTTAAACCAACAAGCCCTGCCAAACCGGCATAGCCCACAAAGTGGTTGAACTTGTCCCATGGCAAAGTGGAGGGCATCTCGCTAGCCGGGAGCAAGCTGCCGACGGCAATGGTGACCGCCGCCAAAACGGCCAGCACCGCCCATAGGCGGTGCTGGTGGTACCAACGCTGCAGATAGCCGGCTTCAGCCATCCTGATGCTGGATGTTGCGGTGATATTTCGGGCTCTGCTCGTGCAGTGCTTCCATGAAG
>DXFC01000188.1 GCA_019114645.1 Candidatus Halomonas stercoripullorum | reverse complement strand
CCGGCTTCGAGCTGTGGCAGGGCAAGTGCCCGGGCCTCTTCGGCCATGTCCCGCTCAATCGCCTTGCGTGATTCGTTATCCTCATCCAGCGTCTGTAAATGGCGCAGCGCTGTGGCATCGTCCGCCGCCAGCATGTAATGCAGGGCGGCATAGGGATCATCAAGGCGTGAGCGGGCATTGATACGTGGCCCCATCTGAAAGGCCAGGGTCTCGGCGGAGAACGGGACGCTATCTTCACCCAGCCGCACCTTCATGGCGCGCCAGCAAGCGGCTTCCATGCGATTGATCAGCGTCAGGCCGTGGCTGACCACGGCGCGGTTGGCCGGGCTCGCTCCCAGCGAAACACAATCCGCCACGGTGCCCAGCGCCACATAGGAGAGCCAGGCGGAGAGCTTGGGTGTTGCTTGCGGTATCACGCCCCGTTCGATCAGCACGCTACGCGTCAGCGACATCACCAGCCAGGCCACCATGCAGCCGGCAATGGTGGCATCCGGGTAGTCACAGTCGCTGCGGGTCGGGTTGACAACAGCGTATGCCGAGGGCGGTGGCCCTTCCAGCGGCAAGGCGTGGTGATCGCTCACCACGACATCGATCCCCGCCGCCTTGAGCCGGGCGATACGTGGCTCATCGGAGCTGCCGCAGTCGGCAGTTATTACCAGGCGGGGGCGTGGTGACAGCTCCAGAGTCCGCTCCACCAGCGGCAAGCTGATGCCGTAACCATCATGGATACGGTGGCCGATCAGGCTGTGCAGACGTGATTCCGGCACGCCGAAAAGCTCTACTAGCGTACGCCGGATCACCACATGGGAGGTGATGCCGTCGACATCGTAGTCGGTAAGAATGCCGATATGTTCGCCCCTGGTCACCGCTGTGGCGATACGCTCGGCAGCGCGGCGGCTATCGGCCAGACGTTCCGGATGTTCAAGATAGCGCAGACTGGGCTGGGTCAGGGGTGCCAGCTCACCGGCATAGTCGGCCAGACGGCCAGCCAGCACGCGAGCCTGCAGCTCACTCAGGCCCTCGGCCCGGGCACGCGCATAGAGCGCCTCGTTGCGTGGACGCGGCAGCAAACGCGGCTTGAGCCGAGCCTTCAGGTCTGTCAGCATTTTTCATCCAGGAGAAAACGCAGCCATTTGCGTCGTTGTACGATGGCGAGGGCGATGGCGCCGGGGACAGGTCGTAGCGAGGGCCAGTAGAGCACAAGATATGGTCATCCCGCTCGGGAAAACCGGCGACAGCTCTACGAGGAGGCGCTGTCAACCCATCCCTGGGCGCTACTTTTGCCATCCCTGGCAAAAGACCTCCTCTACGAGCTGTCCCCTACACCCTCGCTACCACGGCGACACGACTTACCTGCCGTAGATTGCTAGCGCCGATTTTCGGCCACGAACGCCTGCACCTTCGCCAGATCGGCAGGCAGCACGGTGTAGCGCTCCTCACGCTCCAGCAGGCCATCCATATGCGCCGGCAGCGGAACACCGGGGAAGCCCGCCTCGACCACCGCCTCGGCAAACTTGGCCGGGTGGGCCGTGGCCAGGGTGATCATTGGCGTTGCGGCATCCGCCCGCACGCGCTCGGCGGCGCGATAGCCGGTCGCGGTGTGGGGGTCGAGCAGCTCCTTGGTGCGCTGATGCGCCTCGCGGATCACTTCGAGAATCGTGGCGTCATCCACGCTGTAGCTGGCGAACAGCTCGCGCAACCTGGCCAGCGGTGCTTCGGCCAGTGCTGCCGGCTCGCTTTGGAAACGCTCAAGCAGCGCCGCAACAGCAGCGCCATCACGCTCGTAAGCCTCAAACAGCAAACGCTCGAAATTGGACGACACCACGATATCCATGGAGGGTGCCAACGTGGCCTTCAGCGCCTGCTTGGAAAAATCGTTGTCGGCCAGGGTGCGGTGCAGAATATCGTTGGCGTTGGTGGCGATGATGAACTGCTTGACCGGCAGCCCCATGCGGTAAGCCATGTAACCGGCAAAGACGTTGCCGAAGTTGGCCGACGGCACGCAGAAGCTGACCTGGCGGTGCGGTGCGCCCAGCGCCACTCCCGCCGCCACGTAGTAGACGATCTGGGCCATGATACGCGCCCAGTTGATCGAGTTGACCGCCACCAGGCGTGTTCCCTTCAGGAAGGACTGATCGGCAAAGCTTGCCTTGAGCATCGCCTGTGCATCATCGAAGTTACCCTCGATGGCGATGTTGAAGACATTATCGGCCTGCACGGTGGTCATCTGGCGCCGCTGGATCTCGGAGACACGGTTGTGCGGGTGCAGAATAAAAATATCGAGGTTGTCGCAATGCCGGCACCCCTCGATGGCCGCCGAGCCGGTGTCGCCGGAGGTGGCACCCATGATCACCGCCCGCTCGCCACGCTTGGCCAGGAAGTGGTCGAGGATACGGCCCAGCAACTGCAGCGCGATATCCTTGAAGGCCAGGGTCGGACCGTGAAACATTTCGAGCAGGAAGTGGTTGGCGTCAAGCTGATTCAGCGGCACCACGGCGTCATGGCTGAAGGTGGCATAAGCGTCGCGCACCAGACCACGGAAGGTGTCGTCATCAATCTCGCCATTGACGAAGGGCTGCATCACCCGGAAAGCGATCTCGGCATACGACAGCCCGGCCATGGCCGCGAGTTCGTCATGCGACAACTGCGGGATCTGCTCCGGCACGTAGAGACCACCATCGCTGGCCAGGCCAGTGAGCACCACTTCCTCGAATGACAGTGCGGGCGCCTGCCCACGGGTACTGATATAGCGCATGCCCTTGCTACTCCTGCTCGTCCAAAGACTCGACCCGGATTCGTGTGACCGGCCCGGCAATATCGGCCATCGATTCGATCTGACGAATCGCTTCGTTCATCTGTTTCTCACGACAGCTATGCGTCATCATGATGATCGGCACCAGTTGTCCCTCGGTAGCCTCTTTCTGTACCAGCGCCTCGATGGAGATTCCTTCGTCGGAGAGAATCGTTGCCACCCGTGCCAACACACCGGGACGGTCCACCGCCAGCAGCCGCAGATAGTAGGCAGTGACGATGTCCTCCATGGGCAGAATGGGCAAGCCGCCATCATCCTCGCCAACCCCGCTGAAGGCCAGATAGGGCACGCGATAATGGTGATCCGTGCTCATGTCGCGGGAGATATCCAGCAGGTCGGCCACTACCGCGGAAGCGGTCGGCTCGGCACCGGCACCGGCACCGTAGTAGAGCGTCGGCCCCACGGCATCGCCCATCACGGTGACGGCGTTCTTGACCCCGTGCACGTTGGCCAGCAGGCGCTCTTTGGGAATCAGGGTCGGATGCACACGCAGTTCCAGGCCGTGCTCGGTACGCTTGGAGATACCCAAATGCTTGATCACATAGCCCAGGTTGTCGGCCTGCTCCACATCATCAAAGGTCACCCGCGAAATCCCCTCGGTGTAGGCCTTGTCGAACTGCAGCGGCACACCATAGGCGATGGAGGCGAGAATGGTCAGTTTGTGGGCGGCGTCGATGCCTTCCACATCAAAGGTGGGATCCGCCTCGGCATAACCCAGCGCTTGCGCCTCGGCGAGCACATCTTCAAAGGCGCGCCCTTCGCTGCGCATGTGGGTAAGGATATAGTTGCCGGTGCCGTTGATAATGCCGGCGACCCATTCGATGCGGTTGGCTCCCAGCCCCTCGCGCAGCGACTTGATCACCGGGATACCCCCCGCAACGGCGGCCTCGAACGCGACAATCACGCCCTGCTCATGGGCGGCCTGAAAAATCTCGTTGCCGTGTACCGCGATCAGTGCCTTGTTGGCGGTCACCACATGCTTGCCATTGGCGATGGCAGCCAGCACTAGCTCACGGGCAACGTCATAGCCGCCGATCAGTTCGACGACAACATCGATATCGGGGTTGCTGGCCACCTCGAACACAT
>DXFC01000187.1 GCA_019114645.1 Candidatus Halomonas stercoripullorum | reverse complement strand
AGCAACCTGCACCTGGGTGGACTGCGCTCCATGCAGGAGATTTCCCATGGCTACGACGAGCTGCGTGACCGCTATGGTGTGCAGGTAATTCATGCCATGGCCGAGGATGTCAACGCCGAAGCCCATACGGTACGGCTCTCCACCGGAGACGAGCTGGCCTACGATCGCCTGGTCTTGTCACCCGGAATTGATATTCGCTGGAACGCACTGGAAGGCTATGACGAAGCCGCTGCCGAAAAAGCGCCTCACGCCTGGAAGGCCGGCAGCCAGACTGAAATCCTGCGCAGTCAGCTGGAAGCCATGGACGACGGCGGTACCTTCGTCATGGTGGCTCCTGCCAACCCGTTCCGCTGCCCCCCGGGACCCTATGAGCGCGCCAGCCTGGTCGCCAACTACCTGGCACAGCATAAACCGAAATCCAAGCTGCTGATCCTCGATGCCAAGGACAACTTTTCCAAGCAGGGGCTGTTCATGGAGGGTTGGGAACGGCTCTACGGGGACCGTATCGAGTGGGTCGGTTTATCGAACGATGGTCGTGTGACCCGGGTCGATGCCGACCGTCTTGAGGTCGAGACCGAATTTGGCACCCTGCATAAAGCCGATGTGCTCAACGTCATCCCGCCGCAGAAAGCCGGCTGGATCGCCGAGCGCGCTGGCGTCACCGATGAGTCCGGCTGGGTACCGGTCAAGGCAGAGACTTTCGAGTCTCAACTGGCACAGGACATCTACGTTGTCGGTGATGCCAGCGTAGCCGCACCCATGCCCAAGTCAGGCTTTTGTGCCAACGCCCAGGCCAAGGTCGTCGCCGCTGCCATCGCCGCCTCGTTGGAATCGCGTCCGGCACCGGAGGCGTATTGGACCAATACCTGTTACAGCCTGGTAGGCCCCGAGTACGGTATCTCGGTAGCCGGTGTTTACCGGGTGCAGGATGGCGTCATTGCCGAGGTTTCCGGAGGGGTCAGTCCTTCAGCCGCTCCCGACGCCACTCGCGCACTGGAAGCGGAATACGCCGTCGGCTGGTACAACGCCATCTGCCAGGACACCTGGGGCACCCCGGCCTGAGCCGGCATCTCGGCTGGCAGCCTGACAAGGCGCTATACTCCCGACCGTTTCATCAATGAGCCTCCCATGCGGGCCACCTGCGGGTGGCCTCGTTGCTTGTCGCATAACGCGTCCGTGCCAAATGAAAGCTTTCTCGCACCCGGACTGTGGCCGCCAAACTCAAAGGGGGAGTCGCCAACCATGAGTCATACTGAGCTGGTGATCTGGGCCGGACTGGCGATCGGCCTGGTCTTTGGTGTCACTAGCCAAGTCACTGGTTTCTGCCTGCAACGCGGGCTCAGTCATGCCGTCAAACAGAATGACTCACGCAAGCTGCGCGCCTTTATCGTTGCCATGGCGATAGCTCTGCTCGGCAGCCAGGGATTGGCGGCAAGCGGTCAGGTATCGCTCGCCGCATCGCTATATGCCACTCCCACCCTGGCATGGCTGGCCCTGCCCCTGGGAGGGTTGTTATTTGGCTACGGCATGGCGCTGGCCAACGGCTGTGGCGCCCGCGCCCTGGTGTTGCTGGGCAGCGGCAACTTGCGTAGTTTCGTGGTGCTCATGTGCCTGGGCCTGGCAGCTTACATGGCCTTGTCAGGTGTGCTCGCCCCCTGGCGGTTGTGGCTGGAAAACCTTGTAGTACTGCGGTTGCCCACCTCTAGCCTGCCTTCGCTGCTTGGTCTGCCGGACTGGCTGGTGGCGGTGGTACTAGGAGGGGGCTTGCTACTCTGGGCATTCTCCAACCGAAAGTTTCGCGCATCGCCTCGTGACTGGTTGGGTGGCTTGATCATTGGTGGCCTGGTACCCGCCGGTTGGTATACGACCGGTGTGCTGGGCTTCGACGATTTCGAGCCGGTTCGCCTGGCCAGCCTCACCTTTGTGGCACCCATCGGCGAGTCGTTGCAGTACCTGATGCTGGCGACCGGCAGCCGGCTGGGCTTTGCCGTCTGTGTCGTAGCGGGAGTGGTGCTCGGCGCCCTGATCGCAGCGCTACCGCGCCGTGAATTCATACTGCGCAGTTTCGATTCTCCCGCCCACATGCTGCGTGGCATGGCCGGCGGTACACTGATGGGCATTGGAGGTGTACTTGCACTCGGCTGTTCTATTGGCCAAGGTCTGAGCGGAATCTCGACGCTCTCCCTGGCCTCTTTTCTGGCTGTGACCGGCATCGTGCTGGGCTCCCTGCTCGGGCTCCGCGGTCCCCTGGCGCTGCCACAAACTTGATTCGACAGGCAACACCCTGTCGCTACAGGAGGGCTTCATGCCTTTATTTGCTTTCGCCCAAGCCAATCGGTCCTGCCGTCGCCTGTTGCGCGGCATGACCTTCGCCGCTATCGGTCTGGGAATATTCGCCCTGGCAGTCCCAAGCCTGGCCAGCAACGAGCCCTGGCAACGCCTGGATGCCACCCAGCAGTTGCTGGGTGATGCCATACCCCGGACCCAGGGGCTCGAACTCGACCTGCCCCATGTTTCGGAAGATGGCTCAGCTGTCCCCCTGACGGTCCGCTTCACTGGCGAGCTCGGCAAAAGTGACTACATCGAGCGTATCGACCTGTTCGCCAACGGCAACCCCTATCCTGAAATCGCCGCTTTTCACTTGACACCACTAAGTGGCAAAGCGGAAATTTCCACCCGGGTACGCCTTAACGAAACCCAGCAGGTGATCGCTGTGGCTACCAGCCAGCAGGGCGAGCAATTTGTCACCGCACGCGAAGTACGCATCACCGTTAGCGGCTGTCTGGTGCGGAGCGGCGGCACGACACCCGAGGCGCTCTCCAACCCCAGGGTCAATCTGCCCACAGGAATGAGCTCTGGAGAGCCGGCTGAAGTGCGCACCCTGATCAACCATCCCATGGAAACCGGGCTGCGCGAAGATGCTAACGGCGAACGCATGCCGCGCCATATCATTGAGCGCTTCCATGTCTCGCTGGATGGCGAAACCGCTTTCGAAGCGGAGCTGCACCAATCAGTTTCAGCCAACCCCTATTTGCGCTTCTATCTCGCCCCTCAGACAAGTGGCGAAGCCGAGTTCAGCTGGCAAGACAATAGCGGCAATACGGCCCGCCACGCAGCCGAGCTAGATGTCTCCTGACTTTATTACCCGCAACAGAAAGCGCCCGGCCTAAGCCGGGCGCAATCGTTTAATTTGGACGACTAGCGAACAATCATCACCGACTTCTTCGAATGGTGGACCACATGCTCGGCATTGGGACCTAGCACGTAGTCAGCGAACTTGCGCTTGGTGTGCGAGGCCATGACAATCAAATCCACATCCAGCTTCTTGGCCACCTTGACGATCGCTTCCCAGGGCGACCCATCGGCGATGATCGACTGCGCCTGAATATCATCGGGAACATGCTCTGCGATGAATTGGCGCTGCGCTTCCGATAACGCCTCACGAGCCTTCTTGGTAAAATCACGCGGAAAATAAGAGCCGACCAGGGGCATTTGGTAGTCCGGCAACACCGTTACCACATGCAACGAGGCTGCAAAACTGCGACATAGCGCTACCGCGGTAGGCAGCGCCTTGGTCCAGGATGACTCCTCGTTGAGATCCACCGTCAGCAGAATTTTCTTATACATTTATTTCTCCTTAAACGGCATGCTCAGGCGATGCGGCCACTTGCTTTCGCCGGCGCTGCAGCAGCACTACCAGACCAAACAACAGGAAGCCGGGAATCCACATCAGCTCCTTGGCCCAGCGATCCACTGGCGCCAGCACTTCAATGATTTCCTGATCGAAATCAAAGCCGATGTCTGCTGCCAGGCTGCCGAACTCAACCATATCGACAATCGTCCGGTCACCGTCGGCCCACAGCTCCAGGCCCAGTCGCTCCATGCGCTCTTCACCTGTCTCGCCACGTGGCACGGGCACCAGAAAATACGTCGTGATGGCTTCGCCAAAAGCATCTTCGCCAGCAATCTGTACACGTAACTGACTCCCTTGATCCACCTGTTCCAGTGCCTGCGCGAACTCGGCAGGAGGCACCGACTCATAGGGGTCGTGGATGCGGTCCATCCAGAAGCCGGGACGGAACAGCGTGAAAGCAACAAGCAGCAGCAACAGCGACTCATACCAGCGGCTGCGCACCAGAAAATAGCCCTGGGTGCCCGCCGCAAAGATCAGCATCGCGATAGTGGCGACGATAAAAATCACCACACCCTGCATCCAGCTTACATCGATCAGCAGCAGATCCGTATTGAAGATAAACAGGAATGGCAGCGCTGCCGTGCGCAAGCTGTAGTAGAACGCCTGGAAGCCGGTGCGGATGGGATCACCGCCCGAAACCGCCGCCGCAGCGAAGGAAGCCAGCCCTACCGGCGGCGTGACATCGGCCATGATGCCGAAATAGAACACAAACAGGTGCACAGCGATCAGCGGCACGATCAGGCCGTTCTGCTGGCCCAGCATCAGAATGACCGGTGCCATCAGTGCCGATACCACGATGTAGTTGGCCGTGGTCGGTAACCCCATGCCCAGAATCAGGCTAAGCACAGCGGTAAGCAGCAGGATCAGCAGCAGGTTACCCATGGCGAGAATCTCGACCACATCAGCCAGTACCAGCCCGACTCCCGTTTGCGACACCGCACCCACAACGATACCCGCCGTAGCAGTCGCAATACCGATGCCGATCATGTTGCGTGCGCCAGTCACCAACCCGTCCCAGAGGTCGCGACAGCCCTCCTTGAGGTCGCTAACCAGATCACCGCGTCCGCGGAACAGCGCCATGATGGGACGCTGGGTCAGCATGATGAAGATCATGAATACCGTGGCCCAGAATGCCGACAGGCCCGGCGACAAGCGCTCCACCATCAGACACCAGACAAGTACGATCACCGGCAAGATATAGTGCAGCCCTACCATCAGGGTAGGCTTGGTCTCGGGCAGCTTGATCACCTGGGAGCTGGGGTCGTCAAGCTCCAGCTCGGGATACCTGGAACCAAGTTTCAATAGCAGCACATGAGCAATGGCCAAGCCTGCCGCCACCACCCAGGGGGTGGCGTCACCGAGCACTGGCTTGAGCCAGCCAAGGCCATAATACACAGCGAACGAAAGCCCCATGATCAAGAGCAGACCGGTCAGGAAACCAAGCAGCTTGTTGATCAGCGGGCGCGCCGGATTATTCGAGGGCAAACTCTGCATGCCCGCTTTCAAGGCTTCAAGATGCACGATATAGAGCAGCGCAATATAGGAAATCAACGCTGGCAGAAAAGCGTGCTTGATGACTTCCACATAGGGAATACCGACATACTCGACCATCAAGAAGGCCGCCGCCCCCATTACCGGCGGCATGATTTGCCCGTTCACTGAAGAAGCGACCTCTACGGCCCCGGCCTTTTCGGAAGAGAAGCCCACCCGCTTCATCATGGGGATGGTAAAAGTACCGGTGGTCACGGTATTGGCGATGGAAGAGCCCGAAATCAAACCGGTCATGCCCGAAGCAACCACAGCGGCCTTGGCCGGTCCGCCCTTGTAGTGCCCGAGCAATGAGAATGCCAGTTTGATGAAATAGTTACCGGCCCCCGCTTTATCCAGCAAGGCACCAAATAGAACGAACAGGAACACAAAGCTGGTCGAAACACCCAGCGCAATCCCGAAAACCCCCTGGGCAGTCAGCCACTGGTGGTTGATTAATCCATACAGGCTAACGCCACGGTGGGCCAGAATTCCCGGCATGTAAGGGCCGAGCAACGAATAGAGAATAAAGACCGAGGCCACGATCATCAGCGGCGGTCCCAGCGCCCGGCGTGTCGCTTCCAGCAGCACCAGAATCCCGACCACACCGATGATGACATCATGCAGCAGTGGCGATCCGGGGCGCTGGGCAAGATCAGCGTAGAACAGGAATAGATAAGCCGCGCAGAAGGCACCGACCAGAGCCAGCACCCAATCCGTCAGCGGAATCCGGTCGCGGGGTGAACGCTTGAGTGCCGGATAGGCCATAAACGCCAGAAAAATGGCGAAGGCAAGGTGGATCGAGCGAGCCTCGGTGGCATTGAAGACGCCAAAGCGAAAAATGTAGGGCAAAGGAGAAGCAATCCAAAGCTGGAACAGCGACCAAGCTGCCGCTACACCGACCAGCAGCTTTCCGGGCGCACCTAGTGGCTTGCGGGCCCCAGTGTCGCTTGAGGCGACCATGTCTTCGAGATCAATCTCCGGGGTCGCCACTTTTTTATCAGCGCTCATCGTTTCGTCCTGCCTCAGGCCAGTCGCAGAAGCACGTCATCATCCCGTGCACCTGTTGCGGTTTAAAAAAACATAGCTTCCAGAAACTATAATGCGTGGTTTCCCTGCAGGGAAACCACGCATCGCAAGCAGAGCGACTAACTCACTCTACCCGCGCAGTACTTACTCCTCGATCCAGCCACGCTCCACGTAGTAGCGCTTGGCGCCATCGTGCAGCGGTGCGGTCAGACCATCAGCAATCATCTCCTCTTCATTGAGGTGCTCGAACGCAGGGTGCAGACGCTTGAAGCGGTCAAAGTTATCGAATACCGCCTTGACGGTTTCGTAGACGATCTCTTCATCGACAGCGGTGGAGCTGACAAAGGTCGCAGCCACACCAAAGGTCTCGACATCTTCATCATTGCCGCGGTAGAGGCCGCCGGGAATCACGGAACGCGTGTAGTAAGGATACTCTTCAAGCAGTCCGTCAATCTCTTCGCCAGTCACCGGAATAAGGCGGGCATCAATGGTAGTGGTCGCTTCCTGGATGGAACCGTTGGGGTGACCCACCACATAAACCATGGCATCGATGTTGTTATCGGACAGGGCGGAAGCCTGCTCGGCCGCATCGAGCTGGGAAGCCAGCGAGAAGGTGTCGGTATCCCAGCCCATCGCATCCATCACCACTTCCATGGTATTGCGCTGGCCGGAACCCGGGTTACCGATGTTGACGCGCTTGTCGGGAAAATCAGTGAAGTGTTCAATGCCGGAGTCGGCCCGGGCGACAACGGTCAGCGGCTCACCATGCATGGTGAACAATGCACGCATGTCTTCCCAGGCACCATCGGATTCGAAGTTGGCTTCACCGTGGTAAGCGCGATACTGAACGTCGGACTGTACTACGCCCATATCGAGCTCGCCGCTCTTCATGCCATTGACGTTGGC
The DNA here is from genome assembly GCA_019114645.1 of Candidatus Halomonas stercoripullorum. Classification (GTDB taxonomy): domain Bacteria; phylum Pseudomonadota; class Gammaproteobacteria; order Pseudomonadales; family Halomonadaceae; genus Halomonas; species Halomonas stercoripullorum. The sequence goes on along the minus strand of DXFC01000187.1, from coordinate 1,598 downwards.
TACCGAACCACCCGTGGATGGTGCGTTGCAGCGTATATTGTGCTCGTCACTACCCCGGTTGACCATACGGCAGACAGACTGGCCCACGACGTAATAAACGCCAGTCTGGCCGCCGGTGCCGATGGTGATGAAGCGTTCTTGCGCCACCGCCGGAGCAGAGAACATGGCAGCACCCAGGAGAGCGCCCGAGAAGGCGGCTGCGGAAAAAGCATGACGTTTCATTAACACACCTCTTTATAGACGTTATTGGCTGGCTGTCTTTGCAAAAGCAATTCCCCCGTAGCCGGAGCGATGAAGCCCCGACTGGCGACCGTAGCCGCTCGCACCTACTTTAACGAAAAAAACGTCATCGTGATGGTCTTTATTCAACCAAGACGATTCTAACCGGCTTTTTCGTTTACAAAACGTTAATTCCTAAACCGTATATCCCATGAGCCTAGCAGCACTGCAACCGGTCACGGCTTGTTGACCAACCGCCCCACCAGCCGCTGCAAGCGCGGTGCGCCAAACCACATAAGCCCGAACGCTATGGGCCAGGCAATGGTAAAAGCACGCCACCAGCGCCCTGTAAATCCCACCCCGAAGCCAGTATTGACCCAAGTGATGACCAGGGTCATCAATGAGACCATATACAGCGACATCAGCAGTGAGAAGAGCAGCGGTGCCAAACGTGGCGAAAAGAGCATGGAACCCCCTATAGCCCCAGAAAATGCATTTAGCTCAATCTAACATACCCTGCCTGAACATCACCGCCGCCTGGATACTTCACCTGCTCAGACGTTATAGCCCAGCACACGCGGCAACCACAGCGCGATCTCGGGGAAAATCGCCACCAGCGCCAGCGCACAGAACATCGTCACCACAAATAGCAACGCCCAGCCCACCGTGTGCTCAAGACGAATCTTGGCTATCTCGGTGGTAACCAGCAAATTCACTGCGACTGGCGGGGTAAACTGGCCGATGGCGATGTTCATCGCCAGCAGAATACCGAACCACACCGGGTTCCAGCCGAAGTGCTGCATCACCGGAATCAGGATCGGCATCATGATCAGATAAATCGAAATGGCATCGAGCAGCATGCCCGCCAGCAGCACCGCCAGCATGATCAGAATCAACAACATGACGCCGTTGTCGGAAAGCCCGATAATCCACTCCGCCAGATGACGGAAAGTACCGAGCATGGTGCCGGCCCAGGCAAAAATGCCGGCCAGGGCAATGATCAGCATGACGACACCGGAGATCACCGCAGCTTCCCCCATGAGCCGCCACAAGTCACGCAGATCAAGCTCACGGGTCAGAAACAGCCCCACCAAAGCCCCGTAAGCCACCGCGACAACAGCTGCCTCGGTGGGCGTGAACAGCCCCGAGCGCAACCCGCCGAGAATCAGCACCGGAGCGAACAGGGCCGGTAGCGCCTGCCTGAAGGTTTCGCTCACCTTGAGCTGTTCCGCTCCTTCTGGCTGCGTGCCACCTTCCCAGCCGAAGCGCTTTGATACCAGCAATGCCGGCACCATCAGCGACAGGCCGACGAGGATGCCCGGAAACAGTCCGGCGGCAAACAGCGCCCGCAGGTCCACACCGGGTACCACGATGGAATA
>DXFC01000025.1 GCA_019114645.1 Candidatus Halomonas stercoripullorum | reverse complement strand
TCAGGCCACCAAGGATGCCGGGCGTATCGCCGGTCTTGAGGTCAAGCGCATCATTAACGAGCCCACCGCGGCTGCGCTGGCCTACGGCATGGACAAGTCGCGTGGTGACAAGACCATCGCCGTGTATGACCTGGGTGGTGGCACCTTCGATATCTCCATCATCGAAGTGGCCGATGTTGATGGTGAGACACAGTTCGAAGTGTTGGCCACCAACGGTGATACCTTCCTGGGGGGCGAAGACTTCGACATGGCGCTGATCAACTATCTGGTCGATCAGTTCAAGGCCGATAGCGGCATGGACCTTAGCGGCGACAACCTGGCCATGCAGCGGCTTAAGGAAGCGGCTGAAAAGGCCAAGATCGAGCTGTCCAGTGCGCAACAGACCGACGTCAACCTGCCCTACATCACTGCTGACAACACTGGACCCAAGCACCTTAACGTCAAGGTAACCCGGGCCAAGCTGGAGTCGCTGGTGGAGGAGTTGGTTGAGCGCTCCCTGGCGCCGTGTAAAACCGCCCTGGCCGATGCCGGCTTGTCCGCCTCCGAGATTGACGACGTGATCCTGGTGGGTGGCCAGACCCGCATGCCGCTGGTGCAGCAGAAGGCGGCCGAATTTTTCGGCAAGGAAGCGCGCAAGGATGTCAACGCCGATGAGGCCGTGGCGGTGGGTGCGGCGATTCAGGGCGGTGTACTGGGCGGTGACGTCAAGGACGTGCTGCTGCTCGACGTCACTCCGCTGACCCTGGGTATCGAAACCCTGGGGGGTGTGATGACGCCGCTGATCGAGAAGAACACCACCATCCCGACCAAGAAGACCCAGACCTTCTCGACGGCGGATGACAACCAGACAGCCGTGACCATTCACGTGCTGCAGGGTGAGCGCAAGCAGGCGAGTGGCAACAAGTCGCTGGGTCGCTTTGATCTGGCTGATATTCCACCGGCGCCGCGCGGCGTGCCGCAGATTGAGGTGGCGTTCGACCTTGACGCCAACGGTATCCTTAACGTGTCGGCCAAAGACAAGGCCACCGGCAAGGAGCAATCGATTGTCATCAAGGCCTCCAGCGGCCTCTCCGATGACGAAATCGATCAGATGGTGCGCGATGCCGAAGCGCATGCCGACGAGGACAAGAGGTTCGAAGAGCTGGTGGCGCTGCGCAACCAGGCCGACGGCATGATCCACGCCTCACGCAAGACGCTTGAAGAAGTCGGCGACAAGGCGACCGACGAAGAGAAGCAGGCCATCGAAAGCGCCATCGCCGAGTTGGAAGAAGCACTCCAGGGCGATGACAAGGATGCCATCCAGGCCAAGCTGGATGCGCTGACCGAAGCGTCCGGCAGTTTGGCCCAGAAGCTGTACGCCGAGCAAGCCGAAGCGGCCCAGCAAGCGGGCGGTGAGCAGGCCGAGAGCGGCAACCAGCAGGACGATGACGTGGTCGACGCTGAATACGAAGAAGTCAACGACGACCAGAAAAAGCAGTAATCGCCTAGGCGAACCAAGGATAACGGTAGCGCGGGGGCACGACTCCCGCGTTGCCGTTTCCGCAGATTGAGCCTAGCGGTGAAGACCAGGAGGCGCATGGACCCATGTCCAAACGCGATTATTACGAAGTACTCGGCGTCGAGCGTGGGGCCGATCTCAAAGAGATCAAGAAGTCGTATCGACGCTTGGCGCAGCGGCATCACCCGGACCGTAACCCGGATGATGAAAGTGCGGCGGAAAAGTTTCGTGAGGTGACGGAAGCCTACGAAGTTCTTTCCGATAGCGAGAAGCGGGCGGCCTATGACCAATTCGGCCATGCCGGGGTGGATGGACAGGCAGGCGGCTTTGGTGGTGGTGGCTTTGGTGGTGCCGGAGCCGGCGGCTTCGGTGATATTTTCGGCGACGTGTTCGGCGATATCTTCGGCGGCTCGGGTCGGCGCAATCCCAATGCCCCCCAGCGTGGCAGTGACCTGCGCTACAACCTGGAGCTCGACCTGGAGAGTGCCGTTGCCGGTACTTCGGTAGATATTCGTGTGCCGCGCCATATCGAATGCGACCGCTGTGACGGGGCGGGTGCCGAGCCGGGCTCGACCAAAGAGACCTGCCCCACCTGTAGCGGCCATGGTCAGGTACGCATGCAGCAGGGCTTTTTCGCGGTACAGCAAACCTGCCCCACCTGTAGCGGTAGCGGAGAGCATATCAAGGTGCCGTGCCACAAGTGTCACGGTGAAGGCCGCGTACGCGAGACCCGTACCCTGTCGGTGAAGATTCCTGCCGGAGTGGATACCGGGGATCGCATACGCCTGAATGGTGAGGGGGAGTCCGGTGTCAACGGCGGCCCGCCTGGCGACCTCTACGTCCAGGTGTCGATCAAGCCGCACCATATCTTCCAGCGTGATGGCAAGCACCTACAGTGTGAAGTGCCGATCAACTTTGTGGATGCCGCACTTGGTGGCGAGCTGGAAGTGCCGACTCTGGATGGTCGCGTCAAGCTCAAGATCCCCGCCGAAACCCAGACCGGCAAACTCTTCCGTTTGCGCGGCAAGGGGGTCAAGCCGGTACGCGGTGGTCCGCCGGGAGACCTGCTGTGCCGTGTGGTAGTGGAAACACCGGTCAACCTCAGCGAAGAGCAGAAGGCCCTGCTGCGCCAGCTGCAGGAGAGCCTGGGCGGCAGCAACAGCGCCCACCATTCACCCAAGAAGAGCGGCTTCTTCGACGGTGTGAAGAAGTTCTTCGAAGATATGAAGCCCTGAGCTGAGGCTTTACTGGGCTCTCGCGTTTCAGCCCCCGATGACCTAAAAGGTATCGGGGGTTTCTTTTTTACAAAGCATAGTGTTGGTTTTGGCTAGCGAGTTGGGCTAGCGTTGCTCATGCTGGCGCTTTAGGCTGTAAGTTCCTTATGCAATGGAGATCGTGTGATGCCGATGTCGCGTGCAGAGATCGCTACCGATTCGGGAGCGATGCTGATGAACCGGTTGTGCAAGCATTGGGCGCACAAGCTGGAGGTGGAGCAGGGCGAAGAGGAGAGCCGGGTTCGGTTTGGTGAAGGTTCCTGCATCATGCGTGTCGAGCCGGACAAGCTGGTTGTCGCTGTCGAGGCACTGGAAGAAGAGGACCTGGACCGGCTGGAAGGAATCATCGATTCTCATCTGGAGCGCATGGCGGGAGACGAGACGCTGAATATCGTCTGGGAAAATTGAGCGCGACGATAACACCACGCTTCGCCCATTTGGGCATGTTGCTGTGGGCCCTGCTGGTGGGGCTGTCATTTCCTGCCGTGGGGTTGATGAGTGAGTTGCCGCCGTTCTTGCTTACCGCGTTGCGCTTTGCTATCGCCTGCGCTGGCCTGTGGTGGCTGGCGCGGCGTTCAGCCGATTTCTGGCCCGCCTGGCGGGTGCTGCCGCTGTATGCGTTGATGGGGCTGTGCCTGGCAGGGTTCTTTGGCGCCATGTTCTGGGCTGCCCACCGTACCACTGCGCTCTCCATGGCTACGCTCTACGTTACCGTGCCACTGCTGGCTTATTTGCTGGGGCTCGGTTTTCGTGTCGAGCGCCTGGAAAAGCAGCTGCCGGGGATTCTCGCGTTTGGGGCCTGCGGGGCGCTAGCACTGGCTTTCGCCGAAGCGCAAGGCCACGGTGAGGGTATACAGCTGGGCGCTGGTGAGGCGGCATTCTTTCTCGGCTGCGTGTCAACGGCACTCTACCCGGTGCTGAGCAAGTGGGGATTGGCACGGGGATGGCTGCCCGGGTCGGCATCGGTGCGCACTTTCTGGAGCCTGGCCCTGGGCGGGCTGATCATTGGCCTGCTGGGGTTACTGGTCGAGCCTGTCGCGCAATTTGCCACCATGCGTTGGCAAGACCTGGCGCTGGTGATCTATCTGGGGCTGTTCTCCAGCGCTCTCACCTTCTGGCTGATGCAGCGTGCTACCGCCGTGCTGACGCCTGGAGCGGTGACCGCTTATGGCTACCTGGTGCCCTTTATTTCCATGTTGCTACTGTTCATGACTGCCCCGGGACAGTTTGGCTGGCACTGGTTGCCGGGTAGCCTGTTGGTACTGATTGCGATTGGCCTGTTGCTGTTTCGAGCTGAACCGGGGCGCCGTAATGGGTACGTATCGTAATGGCGATAGGGTCGCCTCTGGTATACTGGCGCTCATTCTCGAACTGCGACCATTTTTACAGGAGCCTCTATGACCCGTATCGCCATTGTCGGTGTCGCCGGCCGCATGGGCCGCACCCTGGTCAATGCTGTACAGCAGGATAGCGAGGCCACTCTGGCCGGCGGTATCGTCAAGCGGGGCAGTTCGTTGGCCGGGGTCGATATCGGTGAGCTGGCGGGCCTTGGCAAGCTGGGAGTGGTGGCGGTGGATTCGCTCTCCGCTATCGTCGACGACTTCGATGTACTGATTGACTTCACCACGCCGCAGGTCACGCTGGCCAACCTGGCCTTTTGTGCGGAGCATGGCAAGCGTATCGTGATCGGCACCACCGGACTTGCCGATGCCGAGCTGGCCGCGCTGGAGGGTTATGGTGACCGTGTGCCTATGGTGTTTGCTCCCAACATGAGCGTGGGTGTGAACTTGACATTGAAGTTGCTGGAGACAGCGGCCAGGTCGTTGGGGAATGAAGGCTATGATATCGAGGTGGTCGAGGCACACCATCGCTACAAGGTCGATTCGCCTTCCGGTACGGCGCTGAAGATGGGCGAGGTAGTGGCCGAGAGCCTGGGGCGTACCCTCAAGGAGCATGGGGTGTTTGAGCGAGTGGGCCAGTGTGGGCCGCGCACCGACAAGGAGATCGGCTTCGCCACAGTGCGTGCCGGCGATATCGTCGGTGAGCATACGGTGATGTTTGCCACCGAGGGGGAGCGCATCGAGATTACCCACAAGGCATCGAGCCGCATGACCTTTGCCAAGGGCGCGGTGCGCGCCGCGCGCTGGGTGGCCGGGCAGCAAGAAGGCTGCCATGACATGCAGGATGTTCTCGGCTTATAAGGAGCAGCGGTAGCCATGGGGCGCTGAATCCTGTAACATCCCCCAGATTTTGGCCGGGCGCCCAGGGCGAAAGCCCCTTTCACTGCGCTTGTTGCTTCGGCCCTAGTGTTCTGAACGAAAATGTTCCGGGAAAACTGGCCCTGAACCTATCGCTTCCGAACGAATGAGCTCCGAACACATGACAACAAGCGGGATGAAACCGGTAACCATCGGCTTCGTCCCGTTTTTTTACGAGCCAAATTTGTCGTCAGTGATGATAGCCACCGAGTCTGTGCATCGCAGTCTCACCTCAGCAGGAGGATCTTGTCTTGAACAGCCCCGCATCGAACAGACCCGCGATATTGGCCCTGGAAGACGGCAGCGTGTTTCACGGCACCGCCATTGGCGCTGATGGGCAAACCAGCGGTGAGGTGGTGTTCAATACGGCCATGACCGGCTATCAGGAGATCCTCACCGATCTCTCTTATACCCGCCAGATCGTGACCCTGACCTATCCACACATCGGTAACACTGGGGTCAATGCCGAGGATGTCGAATCCGGCGGTATTGCCGCCGCCGGCCTGGTCATTCGTGATTTGCCGCTTATTGCCAGCAACTTTCGCAGTGAGGAGGCTCTCGACAGTTACCTCAAGCGCCATAACGTGCTGGGCATCGGCGACATAGATACCCGCCGGCTGACACGCATTTTGCGTGACAAGGGCGCCCAGAAGGGAGCGATTCTGGCCGGCCCCGAAGCCGAGGGCGAGGATGCCGTGGAGCGGGCCCTGACCGTGGCGCGCGGGTTTTCCGGTCTCAAGGGGCTGGATCTGGCCAAGGAGGTCAGCTGCAGCGAGCCCTATGAGTGGCACGAGGGGCGCTGGGTGCTGGGGCAGGGCTACCTGGATGAGCGCGACAACGAGCGACCCTATCACGTCGTGGCCTACGATTACGGCATCAAGCGCAATATCCTGCGTCTGCTGGTGGCCGGTGGCTGCCGGGTGACGGTAGTACCGGCACAGACACCCGCCGCCGAGGTGCTGGCGCTGAATCCCGACGGCGTGTTTCTTTCCAACGGCCCCGGGGACCCTGCACCTTGCGATTACGCGATTACGGCGATCCGCGAGTTGCTGGAAACCGATATACCGCTGTTTGGTATCTGCCTGGGCCACCAGCTGCTGGCGCTGGCCAGTGGCGCCAGCAGTGTGAAGATGCGCCATGGCCATCACGGCGCCAACCACCCGGTGCAGGATCTTGAGGGTGGCCAGGTGATGATCACCAGCCAGAACCACGGCTTTGCTGTCGATGAAGCGACGCTGCCGGCCAATCTGCGTGCCACGCACCGCTCGCTGTTCGATGGCACGCTGCAGGGGATTGAGCGTACCGACCGGCCGGCTTTCAGCTTTCAGGGACACCCCGAAGCGAGCTCCGGCCCTCATGATGTAGCGCCGCTGTTCGACCGTTTCATCGAGCTGATGCAGGCCCGCCAGGCCCGATCCTGAACTTGAGAAAGCAGTCTTTGTTGCCCTCGTCACCCACTTTCAGCGGGAAGCACCATGCCCAAGCGTACCGACATTAAGAGTATCCTGATCATTGGCGCCGGCCCCATTGTGATCGGCCAGGCGTGTGAATTCGACTACTCCGGCGCCCAGGCCTGCAAGGCGCTGCGCGAGGAGGGCTATCGGGTCATCCTGGTCAACTCGAACCCGGCCACCATCATGACCGACCCGGCCATGGCGGATGCCACCTATATCGAGCCAATCACCTGGCAGACGGTGGAAAAGATCATCGAGGCCGAGCGTCCCGACGCGATTTTGCCCACCATGGGTGGCCAGACCGCGCTCAACTGCGCGCTGGATCTGGACAAGCACGGTGTGCTTGAAAAGTATGGCGTGGAGATGATCGGCGCCAATGCGGAGGCCATCAACAAGGCCGAAGACCGGGACCTGTTCGACCAGGCGATGAAAAACATTGGCCTGCAGTGTCCGCGTGCCAAGGTGGCACACTCCATGGAAGAGGCCTGGGAAATCCAGGCTGAGTTGGGTTTCCCGACGATTATCCGCCCCTCCTTTACCATGGGCGGCTCTGGCGGTGGTGTGGCCTATAACAAGGAAGAGTTCAAGGAAATTTGCGAGCGGGGCTTCGACCTTTCGCCGACCAAAGAACTCTTGATTGACGAGTCGCTATTGGGCTGGAAGGAGTACGAGATGGAGGTCGTTCGTGACAAGAACGACAACTGCATCATCGTTTGCTCCATCGAGAACTTTGACCCCATGGGCGTGCATACCGGGGATGCCATTACCGTAGCGCCGGCGCAGACGTTGACCGACAAAGAGTACCAGATCATGCGTGACGCATCGCTTGCGGTGCTGCGCGAGATCGGTGTCGAAACGGGTGGCTCCAACGTGCAGTTCGGTGTTGACCCGCAAACCGGGCGCATGGTGGTCATCGAGATGAATCCGCGGGTGTCTCGCTCTTCGGCACTGGCTTCCAAGGCGACCGGTTTCCCCATCGCCAAGATCGCCGCCAAGCTGGCGGTAGGCTATACCCTGGATGAGTTGCAGAACGACATTACCGGTGGGCGTACCCCGGCCTCGTTCGAGCCCTCCATCGATTATGTCGTCACCAAGATTCCGCGCTTCACTTTCGAAAAATTCCCCCAGGCCAACGATCGTCTGACGACCCAGATGAAGTCGGTAGGCGAGGTAATGGCGATCGGGCGCACTTTTCAGGAGTCGCTACAGAAAGCCTTGCGTGGGCTCGAAACCGGTAATGACGGGCTCGATCCTGTAATCAGCGATTTCACACCGGACAACATGGCCCTGATCAAGGGCGAGCTGCAAGCGCCCGGTGCCGAACGCATCTTTTATGTCGCCGATGCCATGCGTGCCGGCATGAGCGTGGAGGAAATCTTTGGTCTGACCAAGATTGACCCCTGGTTCCTGGTGCAGCTTGAAGAGCTGATCCAGCTTGAACAGGCGGTAGCAAAGCGCTCGCTATCCGAGCTTTCCGCGCAAGAGCTGTTCCGGCTCAAGCGCAAGGGCTTCTCTGATGCGCGGCTGGCCAGGCTGCTGGGTGTGTCCGAGAAGGAGTTCCGGCGTACGCGGCAGAAGGCAGGCATTCGTCCGGTCTACAAGCGGGTCGACACCTGTGCCGCCGAGTTTGCCACGGATACCGCCTATCTCTATTCCACCTACGAGGAGGAGTGCGAGGCTGAAGTGTCCGAGCGGCGCAAGATCATGGTGCTGGGTGGGGGCCCCAACCGCATTGGCCAAGGCATCGAGTTTGATTACTGCTGTGTACATGCCGCGATTGCCATGCGCGAGGATGGTTATGAAACCATCATGGTCAACTGCAATCCGGAGACCGTGTCTACCGACTACGACACCTCCGACCGCCTCTATTTCGAGCCGGTGACCCTTGAAGACGTGTTGGAGATCGCCGATAAGGAGCAACCGGTTGGCGTGATTGTGCAGTTCGGCGGCCAGACCCCGCTCAAGCTCGCGCGTGAGCTGGAGGCTGCCGGCGTGCCGATCATCGGTACCACGCCGGACGCCATTGACCGTGCCGAAGACCGCGAGCGTTTCCAGCAGATGATCGACAAGCTGGGGCTCAAGCAGCCCTCCAACGCGACGGCGCGCAGCTTTGAGGAGGCCTTTGCCAAGGCCGAGACGATTGGTTATCCGCTGGTGGTGCGTCCCAGCTACGTCCTTGGCGGTCGCGCCATGGAGATTGTCTACGACGCCTCCGAGCTGGAGAACTACATGACCCATGCGGTCAAGGTCTCCAACGACTCGCCCGTTCTGCTCGACCACTTCCTGAATGCAGCAATCGAGATCGACATCGATGCCGTCTCTGACGGTAAACAGGTGGTGATTGGCGGTATCATGCAGCATATCGAGCAAGCCGGGGTGCACTCCGGTGACTCTGCCTGTTCGTTGCCGCCTTACTCGCTGCCGGCCGAGGTGCAGGACGAGATGCGCGAGCAGGTTAAGCGCATGGCCGTTGAGCTTGGTGTGGTGGGGCTAATGAACGTGCAGCTGGCCTGGCAGGATGGCGAAATCTACGTCATTGAGGTCAACCCGCGTGCTTCGCGTACTGCGCCTTTCGTTTCCAAGTGCATCGGCACTTCGCTGGCGCAAATCGCTGCGCGCTGCATGGCCGGCACCAGTCTCGAAGAGCAGGGCTTTACCCGTGAGATCGTGCCGCATTTCTACAGCGTCAAGGAGGCGGTATTCCCGTTCAACAAGTTCCCGGGGGTTGATCCCATCCTGTCGCCGGAAATGAAGTCCACCGGTGAG
>DXFC01000186.1 GCA_019114645.1 Candidatus Halomonas stercoripullorum | reverse complement strand
ATGGAAAGCCAATGAGCCGATTGTTTTCGTCCCGGCCCGATGATGATGGCTTGCCGGGTCCCGAGCGGCGCCTGGCGGTAATGGCCTTGATCCTCGGCACGCTGGTATCCGTAATGGATACCACCATGGTCAATATCGCGCTGCCGTCGATTGCGGCGGGACTTGAAGTGTCCGCCTCCCGGGCAGTGTGGGTCACCAACCTTTATCAGATTGTGTGTGCCGCCTTGCTGCTGGTGTTCGCCGCACTTAGCGAACTGGTCAGTCGGCGACGGATCTACGTCACCGGTGTCATCGTCTTTACCCTGGCCTCGCTGGGCAGTGCCCTTTCCACCAGCCTGGAAAGCTTGCTGATCTTTCGTGCGCTGCAGGGGGTGGGGGCGGCAGCGACGCTGTCTATCGGACCGTCACTCTACCGCTCGATCTTTCCTTCTCGTTTGTTGGGCTCGGCACTGGGGCTCTCGGCGCTGGTGGTGGCCTGCGGTTATGCGGCAGGCCCGGCTATCGGCGGGGCCATACTCTCGGTCGCCGACTGGCCCTGGTTGTTCGCTTTGCATCTGCCGCTGGGTGCAGTGGCGGTGATGTTCGCCTGGAAGGCCTTGCCCAGAGAGCCGGGGCGGCGTGGCAGCTTCGACCTGGCCGGAGCGCTGTTGTCAGTGACGATGTTGAGTGGCTTCTTCCTGGCCATGGACGGTATCGGCCATGGAATGCCGGCGGGACAGCTAGCTGCCTGGCTAGGGCTGGCCGTCGTCGCGGCGCTGCTGTTTCTGCGCCGCCAGCGCCGTGCCACGTATCCCTTGATGCCGCTGACGATCTTCGCGGAGCGCCGCTTCAGTTTGGCGTTGGCGGCCCAGGGCTTCTCCTTCGTGGGGCAGGGCCTGGCGTTTGTCGCACTCTCCTTCCTGTTTCAGCAGGAGATGGGCTTTACACCGCTGGAGACAGCCTGGCTCTTCACGCCCTGGCCACTGGCGATCATGCTGGTGGGGCCGCAAGCCGGTCGCCTGGCAGATCGCGTTAACCCCAGCCTGCTGTCGAGTGGCGGGCTGACGCTGCTGCTGCTGGGGCTGGCGTTGCTGGGGTGGCTTGATGGCGAGGCGGGAGTCGTTGATGTGTTGTGGCGCATGCTGCTGTGCGGCATCGGTTTCGGGCTTTTTCAGCCGCCCAATAACCGTGAGCTGATGAGTACCGTACCGCGCGAGCGCAGTGCCAACGCCTCCGGCATCATGAGTACCTCACGGACCGTGGGGCAGTCGTTGGGGGTGGCCCTGGTGGGAGCCTTCCTGGCGACCGGTATGCCGGTACAGTCCACCTTATGGATTGGTGTTCTGGCGAAACTGTTCGCCTTGGCCGCGAGTCTGACCCGGGTGCCGCTGGCGGCTGCCGCCCAGGCCGGCCGTCAGCGGGAGAGCGGTCAGATGCAGTCGCCGGACAAGTGAGTACAATACCCCTACATCCATGAGCGAGGAGCCCGTATGAGTATTCAGGCCATTATCGAAGAGAAGTTGCAGGCCCTCGAGCCCACTCACTGGACGGTAGAGAACGAAAGCCATCGGCATGCCGTGCCGGCCAATTCCGAAACGCACTTCAAGGTCACCGTGGTGTCCGCCCAGTTTCAGGGACTGATGCCGGTGAAGCGCCACCAACGTATTTATGCGTTACTCGCGGATGAGCTGGCCGGACCGGTGCACGCGCTGGCACTGCATCTCTACACTCCGGAAGAGTGGGCGGCGCGAAGTGAATCACGACCTGACTCACCCGACTGCCGTGGCGTGGGCGCGTGACGACTGCACCGCAGCGTTTGCAGTATCTGGAGGCAATGGGCGTTACCGCCTGGGTGGCACGCTACCAGCTGCCCAATGCGCGGCCCACCGAGGCTTGTGAGTGGCCAATCACCGAGCGGCCGCAAGAGGCCAAGCCACCCGCGGAACGGTTATACGCCCTGCTTGATGAAGCGGAGGCCACGCCACAGCGCCCTGATACGACTGAGCTCAAATTGCCGGTGCGTGGCACTGCGCCACGACGTGCCCGTCAATTGCTCGGTCTGGCCGGAGAGAAAGAGACGCATGACGCCGACCAGGTGGTGGAACAGGGCACGCCAACCACCTCGCAACCATTGGCCAGTGCGCTACGCTTTACGCTGCAAATCGCTTGCCTGGCCCAGCGCTGGTTGATCGTCTTGCCGGGTGAGTCCGGGCCGCAAATCGTTGAGCAGCGGCTGCTGAGCCAGCTGTTCCGGGCGGCGGATATCATCAGCCGTGAGCCGCTGGTTTTCGAGGAATTCCGCTGGCCGTTGATCGAGGGGCGGCCGACAGAGGCGCCGCTGGATGAAGCGCGGGAAGGTTTGCGAGCCTTTATCGATGGTACGCACCGGCGTGGCTGGGCCCCCGAGCGGGTGCTGCTGTTCGGTTCCAGTGATGCCCTGGAGTCGCTGGGCCTGACTGAGGCTGGCGCCGACGGAGTGGGCTTGCCGGTGTGGCAGGGGCCGGCCCTGACGGAGCTGGCACACAGCGCCGAGGCCAAGCGGGCGTTGTGGCCCATCCTGCTGAGGTGGCGTCAGGAGTGGCAAAGTGGCACGCCAGAGGCCGATGTCTCTGATGCGTGATATCAGGATTCGTTTGCTGAAGGGCCCTGATTTGGCGCAACTGGAGGCGCTGGAGCAGCGTCAGAAGCGGCCCTGGTCGCGGCGCCAGCTTGCAGAGGTGCTGGGGCAAGACTGCTTTGGCGTGTGGGGGATGGAGCTTGCCGGTGAGTTGGTGGCTTACGCCGTTGTCGCCAGGTTGCCCTTTGATGCCGAACTGCAGGCCATGCTGGTAGCGCCCGAGTGGCGACGGCACGGTTTGGGAGCAAGCTTGCTGCAAGCGGTTATCGATCAGGCGCAGCAGTGGAGGGCTGAACGGCTACTGCTTGAAGTGAGGGCGGGTAATACGGCGGCGCTGCAGCTTTATCGCCGTGCCGGTTTTGTCGAGGAGGGGCGGCGTCGCGGTTACTATCCCCCCCTTGAGCAAGGCACCGGCGCGGAAGACGCTGTACTGATGTCGCGCCGGTTGTGACTAGGTTTTTTCGCTCTCTACCTCGTCGAATTTACCCAGCAGGGCCGTCAGTCGGCGCTCCCACTCCTGGCGTTCCTGCTTCAGCCGTCCATTCTCCTCACGTAGCTCTTCAGCTTCCATCTTGAGCAATTCGAGGGCTTCGACGGCGCTGGTGACTTTTTGTTCGAGCTGATTGAGAAGTTCGCTGCTCATGCTGTTCTCCTGAAAACGTCTCGCGGGGCGAGCCCCTGCCCGCCGGAATCCGTTGGGGGAGCGTAACGCCGACACCGCAGTGGAGCAAGCGTATCCGTACGGCGACGGAGCTAGGATAGCCGCCGATGATAGAGTCGGCCGGTGCTGTCGCCGGCACGTACCTCCCGGTGCAGTGTCCAGTTAAGCGGTGCTTGCCACTGCAGGCCGGTTTCGCTCTCGACATAGACCCAGGCCTCGGCCGTGAGCCACTCCTGTTCCAGCCGTGCGCAGCAGGGCTCAACCAGGCCTTGGTGAAAGGGCGGGTCAAGAAAGACCAGCGAGAAGCGAGCCTCGTCAGGCGGACCGGCGGCAAGGAAGGCTTGTGCATCGGCCACCTTGACCCGGGCCCGTGGAGTGGCGCCCAGAGTGTCGAGGTTGGCTTTCAGACTTTGTGCTATTTGGCTCTCGCGCTCAATGAACAGCGCTTCCGCGGCTCCCCGCGAGAGCGCTTCGAGGCCCAGGGCACCGGTGCCGGCAAACAGGTCGAGTACGCGGGCGCCCGGCGTCACTGGAGCCAGCCAGTTGAACAGGGTCTCGCGTACGCGGTCTGGCGTCGGGCGCAGGCCGGGGCTATCGAGGATCGGTAACAAACGGCGGCGGTATTCGCCGCCGATAATACGCAAACGACCGCTCCCCTTGGGTGAGCGGGCAGCGGAGCGCGGGCGGGAACGGGAGCGGTGTCGTGTCATCGCTCGTATTGTACCCCTCGCTTTGTCCACAGTCATGGTGTGCGGTGGTAGGATGTAGCCATCATTCACCCGTGAGGTTGAATTCCCCCATGTTCGGTTTTTTTAAACGCAAGAAACAGCACGATCAGCCGCGCGATGAGCGCGAAGAAAAGCACTCTTTGCCGCCGGAAGCGGAAAGCGAGACGCCCGAGTCCGTGACGCCGGAGCCCACAGCAACAGAGCCTGAAACGCTAACCCCTGAAGCGACGGAAGCCGCAACGCCGGAGCCGGTTGAGACGGAGGAGGAGAACGCCGCCCTGCGTGAGCAGTCACAGGCGAGAGAGTCCGAACCCGAGCCGGAAGTAGAGCCCGAAATTGCCGACGCAGCCGAGCCGGAACCTGTGCCTGCGTTGCAAGAAAAGCCGGCCACTGAAAAACGGGGCTGGTTTGCGCGCATCCGCTCAGGGCTGGGCAAGACGCGGGCCAACCTCACCGAGGGCATTGCCGGGCTGTTCCTGGGCAAGAAGCAGATCGATGATGAGCTGATCGAGGATCTCGAGACCCAGCTGCTGATGGCCGATGTGGGTATCGAGGCCACCACCGAGATCATCGATCGCCTCACCGAGCGCGTTTCACGCAAGGAGCTCAAGGATCCCCAGGCACTGTACAGGGCTCTGCAGGATGAACTCGCCACGATGCTCGGCGCAGTTGCTACGCCGCTGGAAATGCCGGCCAAGGGCGCAGGGCCTTTCGTGATTCTGGTCGTCGGTGTCAACGGTGTCGGCAAGACCACCACCATTGGCAAGCTGACCAAGCGCTTCCAGGCCGAAGGCCGCAGCGTGATGCTGGCCGCCGGTGATACTTTCCGCGCTGCCGCGGTGGAGCAGCTCAAGGTCTGGGGTGAGCGCAATCAGGTCCCGGTTATTGCCCAGCACACTGGGGCTGATAGTGCTTCGGTGATCTACGATGCCGTGGCGGCGGCCAAGGCGCGCAAGATCGATGTGCTGATTGCCGATACCGCCGGCCGCCTGCATAACAAGAGTCACCTGATGGAAGAGCTCAAGAAGGTGCATCGGGTAATGGGTAAGCTTGACGCCGGTGCCCCCCACGAAGTGATGCTGGTGCTCGATGCTGGTACCGGCCAGAATGCCTTGGCCCAGGCCAGCACCTTCAACGAGGCGGTACCGGTGACCGGTATTACCCTGACCAAGCTTGATGGCACCGCCAAGGGTGGCGTGATCTTCGCCCTGGCCAAACAGTTGAATACGCCGATCCGTTTCATCGGGGTGGGGGAGGGGATTGATGACCTGCGTCCTTTCGCCGCCAGGGATTTCGTCGATGCGCTGTTTGATCGTGAAGATGAGGGAGACACCGCCGCGTCATGATCCTCTTCGAGCGCGTGGGCAAGCGGTATGGCGGACGCTTCGATGCGCTCGCCAATCTCGATTTTCGTGTGCAGCGGGGAGAAATGGTGTTTCTCACCGGGCACTCCGGCGCGGGCAAGAGTTCATTGCTGCGCCTGATCATGTTGCTGGAGCGTCCGACACGGGGCCGGGTGCTAGTGGCGGGGCACGATATCGGCCGCCTGCACCCTGGGCAGGTGCCGTTCTATCGGCGTCAGATCGGCGTGGTATTCCAGGATCATCAACTGCTGCATGATCGCTCGATTTACCACAATGTGGCGTTGCCGCTGGAGATACGCGGTGCCGACCCGCGTGATGTCGCCCGGCGGGTACGGGCGGCCCTTGACAAGGTGGGCCTGCTGCATCGTGAGAAAGCACTGCCCATTGAGCTCTCCGGTGGTGAGCAGCAGCGCGTGGGGATCGCCCGGGCGGTGGTCAACAAGCCCTCCCTGTTGCTTGCCGATGAACCCACCGGGAACCTCGACCCCCAGCTGTCGGCCGATATCATGGCGCTATTCGAGGATTTCAATCGTATCGGTACCACGGTAATGATCGCCAGCCACGACTTGGCGCTGATTGCGCGCTTGAGGCACCGCATATTGCGTCTGCGAGAAGGTCGCCTGATCGGCGACGAGGATGCCGCATGAGTCGCAAAGCAGTGGTATCGCCGCGAGGTGCGCATGCCCAGAGCACCCGTTCCAGTAGCCGTTTTTACGCCTGGCTGCGCCATCACCGCAGCATGCTTGGCGACAGTGCACGGCGGCTGTTGCGAGCCCCTGTCGGCACACTCTTCACCATGCTGGCCATTGCTATCGCCCTGGTGTTGCCCGCAGCGCTGTGGCTGGCACTGGATAGTGCGCGCTTGCTGGATGCCGAGCTTGAGGAGAGTGCCACCCTGACGGTTTATCTGGAGCAGCATATTGATGAGGCCCAGGCGGGACGTATCGATGAGGCGCTGGCCGCTCATGCCGGGGTTGCGCGCACGCGATTGATTACCGCCGCTGAAGGCATGGCGGAGTTTCAACAGGCGCTGGGGCTGGCCGACGCCCTGGGACGACTCGAGGA
>DXFC01000185.1 GCA_019114645.1 Candidatus Halomonas stercoripullorum | reverse complement strand
GCGCGCGCCGCCAGGTTGTCGCCGGCGGTGCAGACGCTCTCCAGCCCCTGCCATAGCAGTGAAATAGCCGTCAGTGCGAACTGGTCCGACAGGGCATTTTTACCGATGAATACTCGCTCCTGTGTCAGCCCCGGGGTGACAGGGCGGCGTACGGCAGTAAAGGCTTCAATGGCATGGGTCAGCGCATCAGCGCCTGCGATGGCGGTCAGTGCAGAGGGGCAGCTCAGCGTCAGTTCCGGATCGCAGATCGCCATGGCGGGTATCAAATAGGGACTGGAAATCCCCACTTTCAGGGTGCGTTCGCTGTCGGACAGTACGGCGACTGGCGTGACTTCTGAGCCAGTGCCTGCGGTGGTGGGAATGGCAATCAGCGGCAGGATAGGACCGGGTACCTTCAACTCACCATAATAGTCCTGCGGTCGCCCACCATGGGTCAGCAGTAGGGCGACACACTTCGCCATATCGAGACAAGAGCCGCCGCCAACGGCAATTACAAGGTCAGGCGCGTGGTCGCGGGAAGCTTGGGCAGCACGCATGGCGCTCTCTACCGGCACTTCCGGCAAAGTCCCGCTTTCGATACGCACTGCCAGGCCGTGGGTTTCAAGATCCGCCATCATGACGAGGAAGTGCGGCTCAGCCGCCAACCGTGCATCAGTGACTACTAGTGCCCGCTGCCCCAGTCTTTTTGCCACGAGACCCAGCGCCTTGCGCTGGCCGCTGCCAAAAATGAGTTCACGCGGCGCTCTGAGCGTGCCGAAGTGCTCCATGGTTGAGTATCCCTTTGTTGTCATTGTTGGGTCATTGTCGTATTTAATATCGTATACGATATTGTATTTGACATGCGATATTATTTTCCCCTATGGTCCGGGTCAAGGCAGGTTTACGGAGCATCTATGAAGACGGCAGCGGAGCAAGGAAACCGGGGAGCTGCATTGGTGCGCCCGGCAAGCGTTGAAGAGGGTGTTTACGACAGCATCTATGAGCGTCTCATGTCGCTGGATATCGCCCCCGGCGCGCGCATTCCCATTGATGTAATGGCGCGGGAGCTGAATGTGTCGCAAACCCCCGTGCGCGGGGCGCTGGCGCGGCTGGAGCGTGAGGGCTTAGTACATAAAGCGCATCTAATTGGTTATAGCGCCGCTCCGCAGCTGGATCGCAAGCAGTTCGAGGACCTGTTCCATTTCCGACTGCTGATTGAGCCGGAGGGGGCGCGCCTGGCTGCGCTCAATATGACGCCAGAAGCGTTTGCCCATCTCGAAGAGATCGCAGCGGACATGGCGGATGGGGACGAGCCAGTGGATCGGACCAGCCGCTATTCGCGCTTTGCCAGGATTGATGCGCATTTCCATGACGAGATTCTGCGCATCGCCGATAACGAGGTGATTCGCTCGACACTGTTCAACCAGCATATTCATCTGCACCTCTTCCGCCTGATGTTCCACAGCCGGGTAACACAGGAGGCACTGGAAGAACACAACGAGCTGCTTGCGGCGTTCCGTGTCGGAGACCCCGCCGCTGTTGAAGCGGCGATGCGTGAACACATCCTGCGTTCACGTGACCGCTTGATGCAGGCTTTCGAATGACCAGGTGCGCAGCGCTTCCTGTGTCGGCTGGGGCCGTAACTGTGAAGACGGTGGCTCCTCACGCTGAAGCAGCGACGCTGGCGGCGGTGGGCCTGACCAAGGCTTATGGTCCGGTTACTGTGCTGTTCGATGTTTCGCTGGATATTTGCAAGGGCGAAGTCCACGCAATTATTGGCGAGAACGGGGCAGGAAAGTCGACGCTGATGAAGTTGCTCTCGGGCTATGTGCAGCCTACGGCGGGCCACTTGGTCATGGCGGAAGAGCGGATCGAGTTCAACAACTCCACAGCCGCGGAAGCTGCCGGTGTGGTGCTGGTGCATCAGGAAATCCTGCTGGCACCAGACCTGACAGTGGCCGAAAACCTCTTTCTTGGTCGTGAACTGCCGCGTGGTCTCATGGTCGATGACCGCGCCATGAACCAGCGTGCCGCCGAGGTTCTGGCCTCGATCGGGGCACTCTGCACCCCGCGCGACTGGGTGGGTGACCTGCCGCTGGCGCAACGGCAATTGGTACAAATCGGACGGGCACTGCTGGAGCCACGCAGTGTAGTGATTTTCGATGAGCCTACAGCAGTGCTGGCCAATGATGAAGTGACGGCTCTGCTCGATGTGGTGCGTGGGCTGCGGGCGCAGGGTGTCGCTGTGCTCTATATCTCGCACCGCCTGGACGAGGTCGAGGCACTGGCCGATCGGATTACGGTACTGCGCGACGGAAGGAAGATTGGGACATGGCCTGCGGCTGAGCTGTCGCAGCGACAGATGGCCGAGCTCATGGTGGGGCGTGAGCTGGATGTGCTTTACCCCCCCAAACGCACACCTCCAACAGCGGAGCCGTTGTTAGTGATCGAGCAACTGGTGGTTGATCACGGGGGGGTTGAAGCGAGCCTGGTGGTGCGGCCTGGCGAAGTGCTGGGCATCGGCGGCATGGTTGGCTCAGGACGCACGGAGCTGTTTGAAGGGCTTATGGGCCTGCGGCCCGCTGAGGTAAGTCGGATAGAGCTAGCGGGTCGTCCCCTCTCCCAACGCCGGCTAAGGCAGCGCTCGGTGAAAGAGTGGCAAGCGCAGGGGCTTGTTTACCTGACTGAAGATCGTAAAGGCAAAGGGTTATTACTGGATGAGATGTTGGCGCCCAACCTGACGCTTCAGGCACTTAAGCAGGTTCATCCGGGGCTGGTGCTGGATAACCGCAGAGAGCTTGCAGAAGTGCAGCAGGCGGTGGAGGAGTACGACATTCGCGTCGGCTCGGTCCACCTCAGTGCAGGTCAGTTGTCCGGTGGCAACCAGCAGAAGCTGCTGCTTGCCAAAGTGATGATGGCCGATCCCTCCATCGTCATTATTGATGAGCCGACACGCGGCATCGACATCGGCAACAAGAGTCAGATCTACCATTTCATTGACCAACTGGTTCGATTGGGCAAGGGGTGCATCGTGATTTCGTCGGAGTTGCCGGAACTGGTGGGCATTGCTGACCGGGTCCTGGTCATGCGGGGAGGCCGCATCGTCACTGAACTGACGGGGGATGCGATCACCGAGCAGAACATTGTCTATGCGGCGACAAGTGGCGAGGCATACGGTGCGGCCTCATAGTGCCGCCTGACAAGAAACGGGAGAGAGAACAATAATGACAAGCGCGACAACCGACATGTCGATAACCAAGCCGCAACGGCGCATCCGCTGGGCCTCCATGGGGCCATTCATCGCGTTGGCCGTGGTGATCCTGGTCGGCACCTTGCTGAATTCGAATTTCGCGACCGGGACCAACATTGCCAACGTGGTCACACGCTCGGCTTTTATCGCCATCATCGCGGTGGGCGCCACCTTCGTGATTTCGTCGCGCTGTCTCGACCTGTCGGTTGGGTCGATGATGGCTTTCGTGACCGGCATCATGATCCTGACCATGAATTATCTGCAACCCTCGCTGGGGCCGAATGCGATATTTGTCGGTGCGCTGATGGGGCTTCTCGTCGGTGCGGCCTGCGGTCTGTTAAACGGGTTGATCGTGACCGTAGGCAGGATCGAACCCTTCATTGTCACGCTTGGCACGATGGGAATCTTTCGTGCGCTGATCACCTGGATGTCCGACGGCGGCTCAATCCCGATGGACCGGGCGCTGCGTGAAGCGTACCGTCCGGTCTATTTCGGCGATGTGCTGGGTATTCCGATTCCAGTAGCCATCACGTTGTTAGTCGCGCTGGTAGGAGCCTTCGTACTCTATCGCACCAAGTACGGACGCCACTGCATGGCGGTCGGATCCAACGCCGATGTAGCACGCTTTTCGGGCATCTCGGTCACGCGGGTTCGCACGCTGGCCTTTGTGATTCAGGGACTTTGTGTCGGTATTGCCGCGATCTGCTACATCCCCCGACTCGGCGCTGCCACGCCGACCACCGGGCAGTTATGGGAGCTGCAGGTGATCACGGCTGTGGTGATTGGTGGCACCTTGCTGCGTGGCGGCAGGGCGAGAATTTGGGGAACCATCGCTGGTGCGCTGATTCTGGAAGTGATCGCGAACCTGATGGTGCTCTCCAACATGGTGTCGGAATACCTGGTTGCCGCTGTGCAAGGAGTGATCATCATCCTCGCCATGTTGGCGCATCGACTCATCAAGTAACCACCACGTGGAGGGGTGGAGGTTTAGCAATGCATGTCAAAATTACAACCATAATCAGGAGCAAGACATGAAACTCATGACCAAACGACTACTTGGTGTGCTTTCCGCTGCCAGCCTCATGGCTCTGGCTGCAACCACGGCTCTGGCGCAGCAGGAGAACAGAACCATCGGTGTCTCGATTCCGGCAGCGACACACGGCTGGACCGGTGGGGTTGTCTACCATGCCGAGCAGGCCGCCCGGGAGATCCAGGCGGCGTTTCCCCATATCAATGTGGTGGTCAGGACATCTCCATCAGCCACCGCTCAGGTGTCAGCGCTTGAAGACCTCTCCGCCAGCCAGAGTCTTGATGCCTTGGTGATCCTGCCCTTTACCTCAGAGGAGTTGACGGGGCCGGTGGAGCGGGTGAAAGAGAATGGCACTTTCATTGCTGTGGTGGATCGCGGCCTGACCGATCCGGAGATTCAGGATCTCTACGTCGCGGGTGACAATATTGCGGTGGGCGCAAATACCGCTCGTTGGCTGGCCGAAAAGCTCGGCAACGAAGGCCAGATAGTTGTGCTGCGCGGTATCCCAACGGTCATCGATGATGAGCGAATTCAGGGCTTTACCGAAGTGATAGACGACACCAATATTGAAATTCTGGATATTCAGTATGCCAACTGGAACCAGGATCAAGCTTTCACCCTGATGCAGGATTACCTGGCCAAGTATCCCCATATTGACGCGGTGTGGGCCAATGACGACGACATGCTGTTGGGTGTGCTGGAAGCGATCAAGCAATCGGGTCGCACCGAGATCCAGTATGCGTTGGGCGGCAACGGCATGAAGGATGTCATTGAATTGGTGCAGGCCAATGACCCTATGACGCCGATTTCTACGCCCTACCCGCCATCGATGATCAAGTCAGCCATCTACATGACCGCGGCACAATTCAACGGGCAAGCGCCTATGCGAGGCAGTTTCCAGCTGGATGCGCCTCTGATCACACCCGAGAACGCTGATCAGTTCTATTTCCCCGACAGTCCGTTCTAAAGGAGCTGCGATCGGCCACGGTTCCGGTCGCTATAACAACGAAACAAGAGGAACAGACATGAGTGGCAAGAAGATTCTTATGCTGTGCGGCGAGTTTACCGAGGAATACGAGATCTTTGTTTTCCAACAGGGGATGGAGGCCGTGGGGCATACCGTGCATGTCATCTGTCCGGACAAGAAGGCGGGCGAGATGATCCAGACCTCGTTGCATGATTTCGAGGGGCACCAGACCTATATTGAACGGTTCGGGCATTTGGCTGAGATCAACAAGACCTTTTCCGAAGTCAATGTGGAAGAGTATGACGCCGTATATTGCGCGGGCGGGCGGGGGCCTGAATATATTCGTACCGACAAGCGAATTCAGGCCATGGTGCGGCATTTCCACGAGGAGAAAAAGCCGATCTTCACCATATGCCACGGCGTGCAGATCCTGGTGGCAGTCGATGGAGTGGTGCGCGGCAAAAAGGTCGCTGCTCTGGGCGCCTGTGAGCCTGAGGTAATCCTGGCGGGTGGTACCTATATCGATGTGAAGCCACACGAAGCCTATGTGGATGGCACCATGGTGTCTGCCAAAGGCTGGACAGGCCTGGCGGCTTTCATGCGCGAATGCATGAAAGTGCTGGGGACGACGATCACGCATTCATGAAGGATGAAAAAGAGGTTGCCCACCGCACCTGTGGCGGTGGGCTATATTTTCTAGGCTTGGCCCATTAGCGGTCACAAGTTGCTGGAACGCCGGGATCGGGCAGGCTACCCAGCGACTGGCCCATCTGAACCTTGCTGCCGGGTGCAAGCGGTGCGGCAAAGTCGACCTGGTCGGCAAAGGCGAGAACCACCGTGGAGCCGAGCTTGAAGCGGCCCATCTCCGCGCCGCGCTCAAGGTGGATCGGTTGGTCAAAACGGATACGCTGAACCTGGCCGGAAAGCGGTGTGACCTGGCCGGCCCAGACGGTTTCAATCGCGGCGACGATCATGGCGCCGACCAGTACTACCGCCATGGGGCCCTGCTCGGTATCGAAATGACACACCAGGCGCTCATTACGGGCGAACAGGTTGGGTACGTGGTCAGTAGTGGCCGCATTGACCGAAAACAGCCGTCCCGGTACGTAGACCATCTCGGTCAGGGTGCCGGCCAGTGGCATATGCACACGATGATAGTCACGGGGCGAGAGGTAGATATTGGCGTAGCTGCCGCCAGAATAACGCCGTGCCGCCTCGGCATCGCCACCCAGCAGGTCGACTACCGAGAAGCGGTGCCCCTTGGCTTGCAATAGGCGGTCAGCTTCAATCGGACCAAATTGCGAGAGCTTGCCATCGGCGGGGCAGAGCACCCCTTCACCCAGCGGGCGGGCATCGGGCTTGAGCTGGCGGGTGAAAAAGTCGTTGAAGGTGGCATAAGCCGTAGGATCGGGTTCGCAGGCCTCGTTCATGTCGACCTTGAAAATCTTGATGAAAAGCCGGATGAGTGGGTTTTTCAGCCACGTCAGGCGGCTCTCGGCAAGACAGCCCACCACCCGCGAGAGCAGGTGGTGGGGAAGGGGGTACTGGATCAGGGAAAACAGCTTGGCTAGGGACACGAAGGGTTTGTTCCTTTGTTTACTTTTCTATTGGGGTATCGTCACGGTTGCCCCACTCTCCCCAGGAGCCGGGGTAGGCGCGAATGTTATCAAAGCCGAGCGCCTTGCCCACCAGCCAGGTGAAGCCGCTACGGTGGTGGCTTTGGCAATGGGTCACCACTTCCATGTCGGGGGTGAGGCCCAGGGCTTCGAGTTCGGTAATGAGTTCGGCATAGTCGCGGATACGGAGTCCGCGTTCGGGGTCCATGGCCTGGGTCCACTCCAGGTTTACCGCACCGGGTATCCGGCCCAGATGCCGGTTATTGCCCTTTTCGCCACGGTACTCCTCCGGTGAACGCGCATCCCATACGGCAAAGTCCTTCGACCCCAGGCGCTCTTGCAGCTCAAGGCGGTCGATGGCGATTTCCGGGCGCAGGATCTTGGCTTCGTAGTTGCTGGGCGTGGGTTCGTTGACTTCCCGAGAAACGGCCTGACCTGCCTGGCGCCAGGCGTGAATGCCGCCGTTGAGGTAGGAGTAGCGGTTGTGTCCGATCAGTTCGAGCGTCCATAGCAGGCGCCCGGCCCAGCCACCACCTTCGTCATCATAGGCGACCACATGGGTGTCACGGGTCAGGCCGAGTGACGAGAACAGCTGCGAGAGTGCCTCCGGACCAGGTACCTCGTTGGGTACATCGCCGCTGCCGCGCATCAGGCGACGGAAATCGAGAAAGACTGCCCCTGGCACGTGTCCCTCCAGATGACTCTCGGCGCGTAGTGGAACATCGATGATCAGTAACCGGTCATCGCCAAGGTGGGCGGCGAGCTGTTCGGGTTCAACGATCAGCGGTAACAGGTTCTCTGCTGAACTCATGGCGCTCTCCCTTTATGTTATGTCGTGTTGCCTTCGTCGAGACTGTCGATGATATGGCGGTAACTGGCAAATCTTTCGGCGTGGATGTCGCCTCGTTCCCCTGCTTCCAGCAGGGCACAACCGGGCTCTAGGCGATGGCGGCAGTCACGAAAGCGGCAGTGACCAAGATGGTCGCGAAACTCGATGAAGCCCTCGGCGACTTGCTGTTCATCCAGGTGGATCAGGCCGAATTCACGGATGCCGGGGGAGTCGATCAGCTCGGCAGTGCCGGCGGAGGGTAGCTGATAGAGCCGTGCAGTGGTGGTGGTATGGGTGCCCTTGCGCGAGGCTTCCGACAGCTCGCCGATGCGCAGTGATTCATCGGGTAGCAAACGGTTGATCAAGGATGACTTGCCCACGCCGCTTTGGCCCACGAACACCGAGGTGCGCCCTGAAAGCTGGGCGAGCAGCGCATCGAGCCCCTCTGAACACGCCGTAGTGGTTGCGACCACGGGGTAGCCCAATGCGGCATAGCGATCCAGCAGGGCGCGCAGCTCACCACCTCCGGTGGGCAGCAAGTCGATCTTGTTGAGCACCAGTACCGGCGCGATACCGGTAGCCTCGGCGGCTACCAGGTAGCGGTCGATCAGGTTGGGGTGCGGGACCGGCTCCACGGCGAAAACAATCAGGATCTGGTCGATATTGGCTGCTACCGGCTTGAGCTGGCCACGCGCGTCGGGACGCTCCAGTACGCTTTGACGCTCGCTGCGAGCCACCACGACACCGGCAATGACCTGCCCTTGGGTATCGTGAGCGGCGCGCCAGATGACCCGATCGCCGGTGACCAGGCCGTCAAGGTTCGCCCGTAGGTGGCAGCGCACGACTTGTGTGCTGTCTGGCGCCTGGACATCGAGGGTGCGCCCGTAGTGGGCGATAACCCGGCCGTTCTGCTCGGGACCATAGTCGCCGGCAGCGAGCTTTTGCGCATCCCGGGTATCGCGCTGCTCGGCCCGTCGTGCGCGCTCGGCCTGGATCTTCTCAATTCGCCAGCGCTGCTGGCGGCTCAACTTGCGTTTGCTCATGGGCGTCCGAAGATCGTTACAATAGCTGGCATTATGCTTGAATGACATTGTACTGGGCGCGGTCCGGCCTGTCGTGCCGCGCTTTTTAACCCTGGAGCTGATTCATGTCGAATACCCCTGCGCCGCGCGATGACCTGTTGGTGTGGATTGATCTTGAGATGACCGGGCTCGATCCCGAGCGTGAGCGTATCATTGAGGTGGCCACCCTGATCACCGATAACGATCTCAACCTGATTGCGGAAGGTCCGGTGATCGCTGTCCATCAGCCCGACAGCCTGCTGGATGCCATGGATGAGTGGTGTACCCGCACCCATGGAGAATCGGGGCTGACCGGGCGGGTTCAACAGAGTCGTATTGATACCGCCGAGGCTGAGCGTCGGACGCTGGAGTTCCTCAAGCAGCATGTGATGCCCGGCAGTTCGCCCATGTGCGGCAACAGCGTGCATCAGGACCGGCGCTTTCTTGAGCGTGAGATGCCGGAGCTGCTGGCGTTCTTCCACTATCGAAATCTTGATGTTTCCACCCTGAAGGAGCTGGCCAAGCGCTGGAATCCGGGGGCCATGGCGGGTTTCAACAAGCAAAACGTGCACCTGGCCATGGAGGATATCAAGGAGTCCATTGCCGAGCTGGCGCACTACCGCAATACGTTTCTGCGTTTGGCGGGAACGGAAAGGGACGAGGAGGAGTGAAGACCTCCGCTTCACCCTGTCCCCAGCGCCGCTAGCGCTGATGCCATGGCTGGTTTTGGGTAGTTACTTTTGACTGATAATCATACGGCCACGCCGCTCGCGTTGCCGGGCCAGCGCCCAGCGCACATGTTCACGCACCAGGTCGGAAGGATAGGCGAGGCGGGCGTGCAGGGCGGCTTCCACCGACTCGCTCCAGGGTGCGTTACCCAGCCCTACCGCCAGGTTGCGCAGCCAGCGCTCATAGCCGATGCGGCGAATCGGGCTGCCGGCGGTCTTGTCGAGAAACTCCTCCTCGCTCCAGGCGAACAGCGACACCAGGCTGGCCCGGTCGAGGTCGTGGCGCGGAGCGAAATCCGCTTCCGCAGTGGGGCGAGTGAAGCGGGTGAAGGGGCACACGAGCTGGCAATCGTCGCAACCAAACACCCGGTTGCCCATGGCTTCACGATAGCGCTCGGGAATGGCGCCAAACAGCTCGATGGTGAGGTAGGAGATGCAGGCCCGGGCATCGACCACCTTGTCGTCAACGATAGCTCCGGTGGGGCAGGCGGTACGGCAGGCGCTGCAGCTGCCGCAGTGCTCCTCCTCGAAGGGCGCATCGATCGGCAGGGGCAGGTCAACATAGAGTTCGCCGAGAAAAAACAGTGAGCCGGCCCGGGGGTTGAGCAGCATGGCGTTTTTGCCGATCCAGCCCAGTCCCGCCTTGCGTGCCAGAGCGCGCTCCATGACTGGGGCCGAGTCAACGAAGGCGCGGTACCCGAAGGGGCCGACTCGTTCTTCGACCCATCTGGCCAGGGTGGCCAGACGCTTGCGCATCAGTTTGTGGTAATCGCGGCCCACGGCGTAGCGCGACACATAGGCGGTCTGTGGTTGACCGAGTACCTTGGCGCTCTCGGTGTCGGCGGGAAGATAATCAAGGCGCACACTGATCACGCGCAGGGTGTCAGGTACCAGCTCTGCCGGCCGTGTCCGCTTGGTGCCGTGCTTGGCCATGAAACCCATTTCCCCGTGATAGCCGGCGTCGAGCCAGCGCTGCAAGTGGCGCTCGTCCTCGGCCAGATCGACATCGGTGATGCCCACCTGCTGGAAACCGAGTTCACGCCCCCAGCTCTTGATGGTGGCGGCGAGTTCAGCCAGTGCATTGGCGTTCAGGGTTGGATGAGAACTCATGATCGAGAAAAAACCGGGCAAAAGCGTAGCGGGGGGATTGGCAGCGGCAGTGTGATGCATACACTGCAAAACAAGACAACATCATAAAGCAATGGCGCGGGGGAGGCACTGAATGCCAGAAAATCGTAGTGCTGGTGTGCATGAGGCTGCGTCTGTTGTCGAGCGACTCGACAAGAGCTTGCTTGAAGCGTGGCTGCCGCCGCGTCAACGCGATGCTCATAAAGGCGATATGGGTCATGTGCTGATCATGGGTGGTGCCCCTGGGCTGGGTGGTGCGGCACTGCTTGCCAGCGAGGCGGCGGCGCGGCTGGGTGCCGGCAAGGTGAGCCTGGCTACGGCACCGGAGCATGTAACGGCCTGCCTCACCTATCGGCCCGAAGTGATGGTGCATGGGGTGCGTGGGGCCACGGGGCTTGGCGACCTGCTCGATCAAGCGGGGGTATTGGTGGTGGGCCCAGGGCTTGGACAGGGGGCCTGGGGTCAGGGGTTGCTGCAGGCAGCGCTGGCGGCATCCCGGCCGTTGGTGGTGGATGCTGATGGGCTCAATCTGTTGGCGACGCGCTTTTCCGGCCTGCGCCGTGATGACTGGATTCTGACACCTCATCCTGGTGAGGCCGGGCGTCTGCTGGCTTGCAGTACGGCCCAGGTAGAGGGCGATCGTCCCGCAGCTGCTCGCGCGCTACAGCAGCGTTACGGGGGTGTGATTATCCTTAAGGGAGCCGGTACGCTGGTGGCGGGGCCGGGTGGCATGGCCGTGTGTCCTTACGGCAATCCGGGCATGGCCTCGGGCGGCATGGGCGATGTGCTTTCCGGCATGCTGGGGGCGTTATTGGCTCAGGGCTTGCCGCTTGAACAGGCTGCCAGGGCGGGGGTGGTGGTACATGCCCTGGCGGCTGACCTGGCCGTGCGTGAGACAGGTGAGCGTGGTCTGCTGGCGGCCGATCTGGCATCCTATGCACGTATTCTGGTCAATCCTGGCTGTGTGGCGGGCGACCATTGGGGGGCAGAGGACCGGTGATGCGCGTACGGCTGGAGAATGAGGAGCGTCAGGTCGCTTTCGGCGAACGGCTGGGCCAGGCGCTGGCATGGCGCGGGCGGCTCTATCTCGAAGGTGAGCTGGGGGCGGGCAAGACCACCCTGAGCCGCGGTATCCTGCGTGGACTGGGCCATGCCGGTGCGGTTAAAAGCCCGACCTATACCCTGGTTGAGCCCTATGAGCTGCCACAGGGTCGCGTCTACCATTTTGATCTCTATCGTCTCGCCGATCCCGAGGAGCTTGAGTTTATTGGTGGCCGTGACCTCTTTACCGATGATGCGCTATGCATTGTCGAGTGGCCCAGCCGGGGGGCCGGCTGGTTGCCGGTTGCGGATCTCACGCTAACGTTGCTGCTGCAAGAAAGTGGCCGTGTGGCACACCTTGAGGCGCATAGCGAACATGGCCGTGACGTTATCGCACGGCTGTCACGGGATGCGACTCTGATGCAGATGATCAGCGAAGAAGGTGAACCACCACAATGAGCAGAGGATCCTTGTGCATGCGCCGCAGGAACATTCTGACCACGGGTTATCGGCTGTTGCTGGGCCTGTTGTGGTTAACCTGCCTTGCCCTGCCCGCTCAGGCGGCGCAGGTCGATAACATTCGCTTGTGGGCGGCGCCGGATCACGCCCGTCTGGTGTTCGATCTCTCGGCTCACGCTGAAGCCAATGTCTTTGTCTTGGACAATCCGCGACGTCTGGTGATTGATCTCGATGAGAGCCGGCTTGATACCGATATCGTTCTTGATCTGGCAGGCAGCGCGATCACGGCGGTACGGAGTGCTGCGCGTGAGGGTGGCGGTTTGCGTGTGGTGCTGGATCTCTCGCGGGAAGTGGAACCGCGCCATTTCACCCTGGCACCGAATGAGCAGTACGGCCATCGCCTGGTGGTGGATATGGAGTACCCCGGCGAGAGTGCGGTGCAAAATCCGATTGACCCCATCGAGGCGATGATTCGCGAACAGGAAATTGCTGCCAATCGGCCAATAGACGCAGGCGGCGAGCCACCGGCAGCGGTGGATCCCGAAGTGGCGGCACGCCAGCCGGCGGCCCCCCATCCGCGGCGCGACATCATTATCGCCATCGATGCCGGCCACGGCGGCGAAGACCCGGGCGCCATCGGGCCTGGCGGTACCCGTGAGAAGGATGTCGTCTTGGAAATCAGCCGGCGCTTGCAGCGGCTGGTCGACAGCACCGAAGGTTTTCGTGCCGTGATGATTCGCGACAGTGACTATTACGTTGGGCTGCGTCAGCGCACGCGTATCGCCCGCGAGCAGAAAGCCGACTTCTTCGTTTCGATCCATGCCGACGCCTTCACCAGTCCGCGTCCCAATGGCAGTTCCGTTTATGCGCTATCCCAGCGTGGGGCGACATCGGAAACCGCACAATGGCTGGCGGCCAGCGAGAACCAGGCCGACCTGATCGGTGGCGTGGATGGCAACTTGTCGCTGGATGACAAGGATGAAGTGTTGCGTGGTGTGCTGCTTGACCTGACCATGACCGCTACCCTCAACGATTCTCTTGCCATTGGCGGCCAGGTGCTGGATCAGATGGGGCGGGTCAATCGCTTGCACAAGTCAAATGTCGAGCAGGCGGGTTTCATGGTCTTGAAGTCGCCTGATATCCCGTCATTGCTGATCGAAACGGGTTTTATCTCCAATCCCGAGGAGGAGCGGCGCTTGCGGGATTCCGGTCATCAGCAGCGGCTGGCGCAATCGATCTTCGCCGGCATCCAGGCCCACTTCCGCACTCATCCGCCTCCGGCGAGCCTGCTGGCCTGGCAGCGTGACAATCAGCGCACGACCGCAAGCAACGAGTACCGTATCCAGCCTGGCGATACCCTGTCGCAAATCGCCGCACGCCATGGCTTGCCGGTCACACAGCTCAAACAGGCCAACGAGCTTAATGGCGATGTGATTCGCGTTGGCCAGGTGTTACGGATACCGGGCTCATGACGCTACTTGATGTCAGCCGTCGCATTCACGTGCTCGACACGCGCCTGGCCAACCAGATTGCCGCCGGCGAGGTGGTGGAGCGCCCGGCCTCGGTGGTCAAGGAACTGGTCGAAAACGCGATTGATGCCGGTAGTTCACGCATTGAGGTAGAGCTCGAAGCGGGCGGTGTCCGGTTGATTCGTGTACGGGATGACGGTAGCGGGATCGCCGAGGGTGACTTGCCGCTGGCACTGGCGCGCCACGCCACCAGCAAGATCGCTTCACTGGAAGAGCTGGAGGGCGTCGCCAGCCTCGGCTTTCGCGGCGAAGCGCTGGCGTCGATCAGTTCAGTGGCGCGTCTGGAGCTGGTCGCCAATACGGCTGAGGATCCACGCAACGGCTGGCGTGTCGTGGCCGAAGGGCGTGACATGGAGGCGCGTCTTTCACCAGCTCCGCATCCACGTGGCACCTCGGTGACGGTGCGCGACCTGTTCTTCAATACCCCGGCGCGGCGCAAGTTTCTGCGTACCGAGAAAACCGAGTATGGGCATATTGAAGAAGCGTTCCGCCGGCAGGCACTGTCGCGCTTTGATATTGCCTGGGTGCTGCGCCACAACCAGAAAACCGTGCATCAATTACCCGCGGCGGACTCTCCCGCCGGGCGCGAACGACGCATCACTGCGTTGTTGGGCAAGGACTTTCTTGAGCATGCACTGCACCTGGACCTGGCGGTCGGTGGCCTGCGCTTATGGGGCTGGGTTGGTTTGCCCACCTATTCACGGGCCCAGGCCGATCACCAGTACTTCTTTGTCAATGGTCGGGTGGTACGTGACCGGCTGGTGGCTCACGCCATTCGTCAGGCTTACCGTGATGTGCTGTTTGGCGGCCGTCACCCGGTCTTTGTGCTCTACCTGGAAGTCGACCCGGCGGTAGTCGATGTCAATGTGCACCCTACCAAGCATGAGGTGCGCTTCCGCGATGGGCGCTTGGTACACGACTTTCTGTTCTCCAGTCTGCATCGTGCGCTGGGCGAGGCTCGCCCGGGGCAGCCAGAGCCGGGAGTAGAAGGAGAGGGTGGTGAGGGTGACCACAAGCTGGCGCAGACCGGAGCGTCAGCGGATATCGGTGCAGTGCGCGAATCCGAGCCCCGTTGGCAGCAGCGCCCCATGTCGCTGCATGCCCCTGTTGAGTCACCACAGCGGGTCACCGCCGACCGGGTGCGTGCCTTCATGGATGGCTATCGTGCGCTGCATCCGGCTCACGAGGAGCATTTACTGACACCGCAGCATGAGGTGGAGGGCGCGCCGGAGCCGCCGACAGCTACGCACTATGCCCAAGCCTTGCCCGGGCGTGACGAGCATGCCGAAGCGAGCGCTGTTCCGCCGCTGGGCTTTGCCATCGCCCAGTTGCATGGCATCTACATTCTCTCCCAGACGGCGCGTGGCTTGATCATTGTCGATATGCATGCCGCCCATGAGCGTATTGTTTATGAGCGCATGAAGGAGCAGGTTCACGGCGGAGCCCTGGAGACGCAGCCGCTATTGGTGCCGGTCTCGATAGCGGCCAGTCATACCGAGGTGGCGACCGCCGAAACCGAGCGTGAGGCCTTTGCCCGCCTGGGTGTTGAGCTCGATGTGGCGGGGCCGGAAACACTACTGGTACGCCAGCTTCCGGTGCAGCTGGCTGGTGCCGATGTGGAGCCGCTGATCCGCGACATGCTGAGCGACCTGGAGCGCTACGGGCGCTCCGATCGCCTGGAGGCCCATATCAACGAACTACTGGCGACCATGGCGTGTCATGGCAGCGTGCGCGCCAATCGACAGTTGACCGTGGCCGAGATGAATGCGTTGCTGCGTGACATGGAACGCACGGAGCGTAGCGGCCAGTGCAATCATGGCCGGCCGACCTGGACCGAGATGTCGCTCAAGCAGCTGGACCGGCTGTTTTTGCGTGGTCAATAAGGAGGCCTTGTGTCGGATAGTCGCCCGCTTGCCATTCTGTTGATGGGACCTACCGCCGCCGGCAAGACCGATCTGGCCATTGAGCTGCATGAGCGTCTGGCCTGCGATCTGATCAGCATGGACTCGGCGATGGTGTATCGCGGCATGGACATTGGCAGTGCCAAGCCGACATCAGGTGAGTTGGCGCGTGCTCCCCACCGCTTGATTGACATTCGTGACCCGGCTGAGCCCTACTCTGCGGCAGACTTTCGTGAGGACGCGCTGCGCGAGATGCGGCATATCAGCGCGGCGGGACGTACCCCGCTCCTGGTGGGCGGCACCATGATGTATGCCAAGCGCCTGCTTGAGGGAGTTGCCAATCTTCCGCCAGCGAATCCGGTGATTCGTGCCGAGCTGGCCGACGAGGCGGAGCGACATGGCCTGGCCGCCTTGCATGCCGAGCTCTCTCGGGTCGATCCCGACGCCGCGCAGCGCATTCACCCGAATGATCCGCAGCGCTTGATGCGGGCGCTGGAGGTTTATCGCGCCACTGGCGTGTCACTCTCCGAGCTGTGGCGCCAACAGCGTCCTGAAACCTTTCCCTGGCGAGTGGTGTCGATAGGTCTGGCGCCTCTTGACCGCAGTGTATTGCATCAGCGGATCGCCGCACGCTTCGATATCATGCTGCAGGCC
>DXFC01000184.1 GCA_019114645.1 Candidatus Halomonas stercoripullorum | reverse complement strand
TCCGATGTGCTGTGGCCGTGAGTCGATTTCATCTGACTGACGTACTGCAAGGAGAGTTCATGCATCAGCCCAATCAGGGCTTTCATCAGCGCCTGCAAGCCCTTTCGGCGGCGCAGCAACAGGCCTTTATGGCAGCACTGTGCGAGCGACTGCTGCCCAACTATGCGTTGTATGCCCAAATGGCGGAAAGCGGTAATCCGGCGGCCTTGCGGGCCATTCTCGATCTGGTCTGGGAGCGACTTAGTGTACGTGAGGCACGCATCGACTTTGAACGCCAAGCGGAAAAACTCGCGGAGCTAGAGCCGGCAAGTGTCGATGACAGCTTCGGCGCCCGGCGTGCCACGGAAGCCGTAGTGGCGCTCGCTTCGTTGCTCGATACGCTACGCGGGGAAGCGCCCGAAGCGGTGCTTGAAGTCAGCCGCATTTCCAAAAGTGGCGTACGTGCCTATATCGAACTGACTGAAGGCGAGGAAGATGCCGGCAAGCTGGCCGCCCTGATACGTGAGCATCCGCTCATGGCCGACGAGGACAGCTTCCAGGATGCGGTGCTGGAAGCCGCCGAGGGCCAGCTCGATCGTGAATCACTCAAGGCGTTACGCAAGCTGGGACGCAACGGTGGCGTGAGCAACCTGGGGCTTTCGCTCGATTAGTCGCCTAGAAGCGGATGCCGCCAGTTACCATGGCTCCTGCCGTACCGAACAGGATCAGGTCGGTTTCGAAGCGCTGCCATTGCAAACCAATACTGGGCAAGGCGGCAGGTGCCGTACCCAGATGATTGAGCGGAATCTTGTCACGGTGTTCACCACGGTAGCCGTGCAGCAGGCCGGCGGTCAGCTTGGCGCGGACGGTAAACGCCTCATTTGGCTGCCACAAGGGAAATTCCCGGCCGGCATAAAGGAAGAAGGATTCCTGATTGAACGAGTTGAGAAAGCGAGCCCCGCCGACCAGCCAGCGCTGAGCGTTATGCAGCTCCAGACCGATCAACTCTTGCTGGTTGTGGTGGTCGGGCTCGGGGTCGAAGTGGGTGGTGTAGAAACTGGTTTGCAGCAGGACGTGATGGATTTCCAGCTTGGGAGGCCAGATCGCGTCCTGCCCGGCCTGGACCGTGCCGGTGGAGAGAATAGCTGAGCACATCAGGCCCGGGAGCCACCTTGTCTTCCTTGAAGCCGGCACGGTAAACCTCCTGATATTTCGGGTTTATAGGCGCATCTCAATTCCACGCTCGGCCATGTAGCGCTTGGCCTCCGGAATGGTGAACTCACCGAAGTGAAAGATACTGGCGGCGAGGACGGCATCGGCGCCGCCCTTGAGCACGCCATCCACCAGGTGATCGAGGTTACCGACGCCGCCCGAGGCGATGACCGGCACGGTGACTGCATCGCTGATCGCCCGGGTCACGCCCAGATCGAAGCCGGCTTTCGTGCCGTCGCGATCCATGCTGGTCACGAGCAGCTCACCGGCACCGTAGTCGACCATCTGCCTGGCCCACTCAACGGCATCCAGCCCGGTTGGGCGACGTCCGCCATGGGTGAAGACCTCCCAGCGCGGTGTTTCGCCTTCCGCCGAGACCTGCTTGACATCAATAGCCACCACGATGCACTGGCTGCCGAAGCGCTCGGCCGCTTCGCGTACAAACTCGGGATTGGTAACGGCGGAGGTATTGATCGAGACCTTGTCGGCTCCGGCATTGAGCATGGTGCGGATATCGTCACAGGTTCGGATGCCGCCTCCTACAGTGAGCGGAATGAAGACTTCGCCGGCAATGCGCTCAACCATCTCTACCGTCGTGGCACGGTCTTCATGGCTGGCGGTAATATCGAGAAAGGTGATTTCATCGGCACCTTGCATGTTGTAGCGCTGCGCAATTTCAACCGGGTCACCGGCATCGCGAATGCCGACAAAATTGACGCCCTTGACCACACGGCCGGCATCGACATCAAGGCAGGGAATAATACGCTTGGCCAGACCCATGTTCAGTTTCCTGTCGGCAGGTTTGAAGTGAGCTCATCACACAATTGCTGGGCTTGGGCTACATCCAGCGTACCTTCATAGATGGCGCGTCCGGTGATGGCGCCGATGATGCCCGGCTCCTGTGCGGCTACCAGCTGGCGCAGGTCATCAAGGTTGGTCACACCACCGGAGGCGATGACCGGCAGGCCCCCTTCGCGGGCCAGTTCGGCGGTAGACGCGATGTTAACGCCATTCATCATGCCATCGCGGGCAATATCGGTGTAAACGATGCTGGAAACACCATCATCGGCAAAGCGCTTGGCCAGCTCCACTGCCTTGACCTGTGAGACTTCGGCCCAGCCGTCGGTGGCGACAAAGCCATCGCGGGCATCCAGGCCGACAATGATATGGCCCGGAAATGCACGACACATTTCGCCGACAAAGTTTGGTTCCTTCACCGCCTTGGTGCCCAGAATCACATAACTGACGCCGGCCGCCAGGTAGTGCTCGATGGTCTCGGCACTGCGAATGCCACCACCGATCTGGATCGGCAGCTCAGGCCAGCGCTTGGCGATGGCCGTCACGGCCTCGCCGTTGATCGGCTTACCCTCGAAGGCGCCATTGAGGTCGACCAGGTGCAGGCGGCGAGTACCGGCTTCGACCCAGCGTGCGGCCATGGCCACCGGATCATCGCCATAAGTGGTGGCGTCCTCCATCCGGCCCTGCTTGAGGCGGACGCACTTGCCGTCCTTGAGATCAATGGCGGGAATTACCAGCATGTCGTGTCCTCTCGGGTGGCGCCGGCGCTGGCTGGCTGCGAACGTATTGGCTAGCCGGCTGCGCTCAGGGAGCCCAATTAATGAAGTTTTCCAGCATTTTCAGCCCCGCCCGGGAGCTTTTTTCCGGGTGGAACTGTACTGCAAAAGTGGCATCACGGCCGATGGCAACGTGTGCATCGATATGGCCATAGCGAGTGGTGCCGTAGACGCAGGCACTCTCTTCGGCCGTTACGTAGTAACTGTGCACGAAATAGAAGTGTTCGTCGTGGTCAACACCGGCCCACAGCGGGTGGGGCTGCTGCTGTTGCACCAGATTCCAACCCATGTGCGGTACCTTGAGACGCTCGCCCTGGGTGTCGACCATGGCGCTGGGGAAACGCTGGACCACACCGGAGAAGAGGCCCAGGCAATCCACCCCTCCGCTTTCATCGCTATGGTCGAGCAGCATTTGCTGGCCGACACAGATACCCAGCAGCGGCTTGCTCTGGTTGGCCAGCAATTCTTGTACCAACCCGCGTAGCTCGGTTCTCTCCAGCTCCGCCATGCAGTCGCGTATTGCGCCTTGGCCCGGCAGCACCAGACGTGTTGCGCCCAGGATACGACGCGGATCGCGAGTAATGACGACACGCTCGTGGGTAACATGCTCCAGGGCTTTGGCAACCGAGTGCAAGTTACCCATTCCATAGTCGATGACAGCGATAGTCATGCGTGGCTCCGTGTGCTCGTCGGGTGCGTGTTACTTGGTCGGTACTATGGCGTTTATAGGGTACCTTTGGTAGAAGGCATCTGGCCGGCCATGCGTGGATCGGCGGAAATGGCCATGCGCAACGCACGCCCAAAGGCCTTGAAGATCGTTTCCGCCTGGTGGTGGGCATTGAAGCCCTTGAGATTGTCGATATGCAGCGTGACCCGTGCGTGGTTGGCAAAGCCTTGGAAAAATTCCCAGAACAGCTGGGTGTCGAGACTGCCGACTGTATCGCGAGTGAATTCGACATCCATGAACAGCCCCGGGCGGCCGGAGAAGTCGATGACAACCCGGGACAGGGCCTCATCCAGCGGCACATAAGCATGGCCGTAGCGCTGGATGCCGCGTTTGTCGCCAATGGCCTGATAAAAAGCCTGACCCAGTGTAATGCCGAGATCCTCGACGGTGTGGTGATCATCGATATGTGTGTCGCCCACTGCCTTGATGTCGAAGTCGATCAGCCCGTGGCGGGCAATTTGATCCAGCATGTGATCGAGAAAGGGTACCCCGGTTTCACAGTTGAGCCGCCCCTCGCCATCGAGATTGATGGTAACCGTAATCCGGGTCTCTTGGGTGTCACGGGTGATGGTGGCGATTCTCTCGGACATGTTGGACTCTCTTGCGCTCTATGCGTCACAGGATATGGGCCCGGTATGGCCAAGGGGCATTATCCGGGCGGGCAAACCCTAGGCTTGCCGGCATGGGCCGCTCATTATAGAGAATCGCGGCCCCCATCCGCTACAATGCGCCCATCGTAGCCGCGGCGCCCAGCCGCAGGTGAGGAGAATCAGCATGCCGGTAACACTTCATCTGGTCGATAAGCAGGGCTGGGACGCCGACGCCCAGATTCGCCATGACCTGCAGCGGATCTACAAGGATGCGCCAGCCGAGCGGCTGCATCAGCCGGTAGAGGATTTTATCGCTGAGCAATTGGCGGCCGGCCATTTTTTTGGCTGTGCACGTTTCAATGACCGCCTGGTAGGGGCGGCGGCAATCAATGCCGATAGCCGGGCCTGGTGGCTGGCAGAGCTGTGCGTACGCAAAGAGACTCGACGACGCGGGGTCGGTTCACGCCTGCTCTTGCTGATTGGTGAGGCAGCGGAGGCCGCCGGCTGTGAGCTGCGGGTCTTCTCTTCGCAGCTGTCGTTTGCCGACCAACTGTTGCTGATACGCCTTGGGTATCGCCTGGATGCCGCTAGTGACTATTTCGCCCTGGTCTCGCCGTCACAAGGAGACGTTACAGAATGAAGCGCCTGTTTCAAACAATGCTGGCCGCTATTGGTGTGTTGGGCGTCGCTGTGGTAGCGGCAGTGATCTATGTCACCACCTTTCTCGACCCCGAGGATCTCAAGCCAAGGCTGATTGAGGTGGTGCGCGAGCATAGCGGATTGGAGCTGAGCCTTGATGGCCCCCTCTCGTGGTCATTTTATCCCCGGCTTGGAGTCAGCGTGGCTCAGGCCGAAGGTCGCCTGGCCGAGCAGAGTGAAACAGACGCCCCTTTTCTCGCCTTTGCCCACGCCGAAGTCAGCCTCGCCTTTGCACCGCTATTGCGTGGTGAAATCGCCATTGAGGGGTTAACGCTGGATGGCATGCAACTTCGCCTGGCTAGGGATGAGCAAGGCCGTGGCAACTGGGAGGCTTTGCTGCAGCGTCTGGATGAACAGCGCGAAGGCGCCGAGTCAGCACTGGCCCCGGTCACAGCCGGGC
Source organism: Candidatus Halomonas stercoripullorum (assembly GCA_019114645.1). GTDB lineage: Bacteria > Pseudomonadota > Gammaproteobacteria > Pseudomonadales > Halomonadaceae > Halomonas > Halomonas stercoripullorum. The sequence goes on along the minus strand of DXFC01000184.1, from coordinate 284 downwards.
CTAGCCCCGATCTGGAGAGCGGGCTCTCGGTAGCGCTCAATATTGCTAGCGTGCAAGTACGTAATGGTGCGGCCACCTATCGTGACTTGACCACCGGTAAGGAGTGGCAAGTCGAGGCGATTAACCTGTCGGGTACCAACGTCAACCCTCGACGGGCATTCCCGTTCACGACATCTTTCCGCTTCAACTCTTATTCCACTCTTGATTGGCGGGAACTGGAGCGCAGTCCGGCAGTGTCGAGCAGTATTGCGCTGGAAGGACGGATGCGACTGGCCCTGGCCGAG
>DXFC01000024.1 GCA_019114645.1 Candidatus Halomonas stercoripullorum | reverse complement strand
CATGGCCGAGGTCAGGAAAGACGCTCCGGCAATGATAAAGGCGATCATGCAGGAGGTACGTATGGCAGCGAACAGGGACTCGCTAAAGATGGTGCGATTGAAGCTACCATTCCAGCGTGCGATCAGTATCGATAACACCACCCCGATGGCTGCCGCTTCGGTGGGCGATGCAAGTCCACCATAAATGGTAACGATGATGCCACCAATCAGCAGCAGGATGGGCACCAGCTCCAGTGTCTGGCGCAGCTTCTGCCCCAGCGGCATTCCCGATTCGTCCTGCCCGGTGACCCCGCGTGGATTGCCACTGAACCAGGACCAGGTAATGAGATACACCATGAACAGGGCGAGAATCATCAAGCCCGGGCCGACACCGGCCATGAACAGACGCGAGATGGATTGTTCAGTGACCACCCCGTAAACGATCAGCATGATGGAGGGGGGGATCAACAAGCCCAGGGTGGAAGCACTGGCCAAGGTGCCAATGGCCATGTTGCTGTCGTAACCACGCCGTTCAAGCTCCGGCAGGGTCATCTTGCCCACTGTGGCACAGGTCGCGGCCGAAGAACCGCACACGGCGGCGAACATGCCGCTGCCGATAATGTTGGTATGCAGCAGGCGGCCGGGTAGCCGGTTGAGCCAGGGGGAAAGACCACGAAACATGTTATCGGCAAGTCCCGAGCGAAACAGGATTTCGCCCATCCAGATGAACATCGGCAGGGCCGTCAGGTCCCAGCCATAACTGGCACCCCAGAAGTCGGAAGCGAGAATGGGCCCCGGGTCAAACGGGCTGAAAAACGCCAGCACAATCCAGGCGGTGCTGATCAAACTAAAGGCGATCCAGACCCCGCTGCCGAGCAGAAACGCCAGGGTGGCAATCGTTGCCAAGCTGAGTATCAGCATAACAAGCGTCTCCCTTTCCGGGTCAATCGGTGGATAGTGTCAACAGTGGCATGGCGTCATGTGTCGCCATCACTGTCATGCATATTGGTCAATTCACGAAAACGATCCGGTTCGCGAATGGCGATACGCAGCGTCATTACCAGTGTTTCTACCAGTGCCAGGCACAGCAGGCCTACGCCGGTGGCCAGTACCGTTTGCGGTATCCACAGCGGAATCGACAGGAAACCCGAAGAGACATCATTGAAATCACGGCTTTCCCGGGCGAGTTCGACCAGGCCGTAGGCCAGCAGCAGGCTCAAGGCTAGAGCGACCAAGAGGCACCACGCCTCGATCCAGACGCGTTTCGTCGAGTGCAACCGGGAGAGCAGAAGCGTGACCCGAATGTGGGCGTGGTGAACAAAGGTGTAAGCGAGACTGAGAAAGGTGGCTCCCACCAACAGATAGGAAGCCATTTCCGACATTCCGGTAATGCTGATACCGAGACGGCGCATGCCGATCAGGACCAGGAATGCATCGACCAGACGGAAGGTGACCTGGAACGCGACCAGGGCACAGATCGTCACCATGCAGGCGGCAGCGCCCCAGGCACCCAGTCGATAAAGCCGGTCAAATTTGTAGGTCATGGCAGTATCTTTCCACCAGGCGGAAGGTGAGACGTGGCGGAGGTCCGCCACGCCATCGACATGGATTAGTTACCGCGCTGTTGCTGATACTCCTGTAAGACTTGCTGTGCCTGCTCGCCTGCACGCTCCTCCCAGGCAGCGAACAGCTTGTCACCGGCGGCTTGCAGGGCGGCGGCGACTGCTTCGTTGGGTGTGGAAACAGTGACACCGTTTGCTTCCAGTGCTTCAAGGCTGGCCTGATTGTCATCACGGCTCATCTGCCAGCCGCGCTCTTCGGCTCGCGCTGCGGCCTCCAGCAGGGCCTGTTGGGTTGGCTCATCGAGACGTTCGAAAGCGCGCTGATTGACGAAAATGATGTTCTTTGGCAGCCATAGGTTGGCGTCGGTGTAATGGGTGACGTAGTCCCACGCGGTCATGGCATTGCCGGTGGAACTCGAGGTGATCATGGCATCGACCCTGCCGGTACTGAAGGCGGTGGGAATGTCCGACTCCTCGGTTTCGGTGGGGCTGCCACCCAGATAGTCGGTAAAGCGCTGGGTGTTGATGTTGGGCGCGCGCACGCGTAGCCCGTCAAACTGCTCCGGGTCGTTCAGGTCGAAAGCGGTATAGATTCCCTGGGCCGGCCAGGCCACGGCATACAGCGGCATCAGGCCCTGATTGGCGAACAGTTCGCTGATTACCGGTTGTGTGGCCTCCCAGAGTTGATAGGCCTCTTCGTAGCTGCCGGCTACCCCTGGCAGTGTGTCGACCTCGAAGATCGGGTCCTCGTTGGAGAGAACCGAGAGGAAGACTTCACCAATTTCGATTGTACCGCGGCGTACCGATGGCTTGATCTCGCCGTGAGCCACCAGAGAACCGCCACTGTGCACGTTGATGGTCAGCTCGCCGTTGGTGGCTTCGGCAACATCGGCCGCGAACTGGCGCACGTTGTCGGTATGGAAGCTGGCCTCACCGTAGGGGGTCGCCATTGTCCACTCGGTGGCGATGGCGGTGGCGGGAAGGGCAAAGACGGTTGTCACCAGCAGTACATGTGGAAAGTGCTTGTTCATGGTATCTCTCTTGTTGTTATCGCTGGATAGTGCTTGGCAGACCAGACCACTTGGTGAAGCTTACCCTCTGGTCAGCTTTTCTTGAACAGCTGGGTTTCACGCTCCTTGAACGCCTTGAACTCCAGGGCGTTACCGGAAGGGTCGTAGAAAAACATGGTGGCTTGTTCGCCGGGTTCGCCCTTGAAGCGTATGTAGGGCTCAATCTCAAAGGATACACCGTTATCGCGCAGTTTCTGTGCCAGCGCCTCCCAGGCGTCCATCTCCAGCACCACGCCGAAGTGCGGCACGGGAACGCCCTGGCCATCAACGGGGTTCTTGTGGCTGGCAACCGGCTTATCCTTGAGGGCAGGGTTCAAGTGACAGACGAATTGATGGCCATAGAGGTCGAAGTCGACCCAGCTTTCCGACGAACGTCCTTCAGGGCAACCGAGGAAGTCACCGTAGAAGCGGCGGGCTTCGTCGATGTCGCGTACCTGGATGGCCAGGTGAAAGGGATCTTTTACCGCCATGAGGGGTTTCTCCTAATCAGCATGCAAATTCGCATAAAGAAGCCGCGTGGTTCCCATCGCTCAAGCAGCCCGGATACATCATTGATAAGCGCGAAGCAGGGAGGCGTCAACTGCAGAGTCCGTTTTTGTACGCACGCGCGGGATCGTAGTCAACGGGGATGGTCAAGCGAGGAAGCGCTCCTTATAGTGAACCAGAAACAACACCTCTACGACAGGAGCCTCCATGATTGTTCCATTGCTCAATTGCGACATGGGCGAGAGCTTCGGCAACTACAGCCTGGGACTGGACAGCGAGGTCATGCCTTATGTGGACTGCGCCAACATCGCTTGCGGCTTTCACGCATCAGACCCGCATGTGATGCGCCATACGGTGCGTCTTGCGGTGGAGCATGACGTAAAAATAGGGGCGCATCCCGCCTATCCTGACTTGATGGGTTTTGGGCGCCGTTCCCTGGCATGTTCTCCTGCCGAGGTAGAGGATCTGGTGCTCTACCAGATCGGCGCTCTGGCGGGCATCTGCCAGGCTGAGGGCACTGCCATTCGCTACGTCAAGCCACATGGGGCGCTGTATAACGATATGGCGCAGCAGCCGGAGCTATTGCGGGCGGTGATGCGGGCAGTGCGCAGCTACGACGCCAGCCTGCCACTGATGTTGATGGCCACCGCAGATCCGGAGCCAAGCCGGTGTCTGGCGGATGAGTTAGGCATCACAATCTGGTTCGAAACCTTTGCTGACCGGGCTTATGACGCCAGTGGGCATCTTGTTTCCCGGCGCCTGCCCGGTGCTGTCCATCATGACGAGGCCACCATCGTGGCCCAGGCCGTCAGCCTGGCACGGGGGGAACCCTTGGCAGCGGCGGACGGCACATCCTTGCAACTGCCTTGTGACACACTTTGCGTTCACGGTGACAATCCAGAGTCGGTAGCAGCAGTACGGGCAATCCGCGAGGCGTTCAATGCACTTGGACGGGCATGACAAGATGGGCCTTCCAGCACCAAGTGCCGTACGTATCGAGCTGGCCGCGATGGATGTGCTGATGGTGCGCCTTTTCGACAGCATTGATGAAGCCAACATGCCCTGGCTGGTGGCGGCGGACCGGGCACTGCGCGATGCCTTCGGTAGCGCGCTGATCGACCTGGTGCCATCCTACACCACCCTGATGCTGCATTACGATTGCCTGACCCTGACGCATGCCGAGGCGTGCAGGCGAATCGAAACCGTGCTGGCGGATCTGACGCCGGCCGATGCTGAATTGGCACAGCGCCACGAAATACCGGTCTGGTATGATGAAAGTGTCGGTCCCGAGCTCAGGCGCGTGGCGCAGCGTGCCGGAATTTCAGTAGCCGAGGTCGTACGCCGCCACTCGGAACACGAATATCATGTCTTTGCCCTAGGCTTCGCTCCCGGCTATGGCTTCATGGGGCTGGTAGAGCCTGAGCTGGCCACGCCACGACTGACCACACCCCGACGCCGGGTGATGGCCGGTAGTGTCGGCATTGCGGAGCGCCAGACCGCCATTTATCCGCTGCTGTCGCCGGGGGGCTGGAATATCCTCGGGCGTACCGCGATACCGCTGTTTGAGTATGCCCGACGTGGCGAGCCGCTATTGAATCCGGGCGACAGGGTGCGCTTCGTGCCGGTCAGCCGCGAGGAGTTTGTCCGCCAGGGCGGTGATACGTCTCCGCTGGAGGTGTCGGCATGATCACACAGGCGCTGTATACCTTGCGCGTCGTGCAATCGGGGCCGCTGGCGCTGCTGGTGGACGCGGGGCGCTTTGGCGTGCGCCACCTGGGGGTGACCCAGGGGGGGGCCGCTGACTGGGTCTCGTTTTCATGGGCCAACTGGTTGCTGGGCAATCCGCTTAATGCCGCTGCGCTGGAGATCGTGGTGGGAGGCGGTCTGGTTATCGAATTGGAGCGTGATGCCACGCTGGCGCTGGCAGGGGCGGATCTCCAAGCCCGCCTGGATGACGAGCCGCTGCAGCCTGGCTCGGCATTTCGTGTCGTTGCGGGACAGCGTTTGTACTTTCAACAGCCGCGTAACGGCCTGCGCGCCTACCTGGCGGTACCCGGAGGTTTTCTGGCATCGCCGGTGCTGGACAGTGTCAGCGCTACTCCCCGTGAGCAGCTGGGCGGACATCAGGGGGATGGTGCGCCCCTCCGGCAGGGCGACCGACTCAGCTGGCAGGGGGTTGCACAGGAGGTGCGGAGGCTACCTTTTGCAATGCATGCGGCACCGCCGTTTCAAGGGGATTGCCTGGCTCTGGTGCCGGGAGCCCAAAGTGCACACTTTACCGGCGCAAGCCTGTTTCGTGCTTTTAATACGCCCTGGCAAGTCGACAACCGCGCTGATCGCATGGGAGTGAGGTTGTGCGGGCCACGGCTGGAGTGTCGGCTGCACAGCATGGTATCCGAGGGCATTCCGTTGGGTGCGGTACAGGTGCCGCCTGACGGCCAACCTATCGTGCTACTCAATGATCGCCAGACCATTGGCGGGTATCCCCGCCTTGGTGCGCTGACACCGCTTGCTACAGCGCGTCTGGCACAGTGCCTGCCTGGTGACAGCATTCGATTCGTGGTGTCGTCACGCGAGCAGGCATTGGCGCGCTATCGAGCCTGTTTGGCGCAGTGGCATGTTCAGGCGCCAAGGCCGCTTTCACGCAAAAGTTGATCAATGGGAGTCTCGACTCGCGGTGGCGTGTTAACGGACTCCTCCAACAACAAACGGGATTCCAGTTCACCCATGCCCATGGCAAGGCAGCCCTCTATCAGCTCTTTCTTGCTTTTGCCCGTGCTTTGGGCGAGTCGCTCAAGGCGGGATTCGGTATCGCGGGAAAACCACAGCAAATGGGGCATGTCACCCTCCATCGCCAAAGGGGCTTGTTTACGCTTGCCTCGATACTTATACCATAAGACGAAGCGCGGGCTTTGTCAGCTAAGCATGGCAGTAAAAGGTGACCGGAAGATGGCACCAGGGTGACGTTCAGATGTCAGGCCAGCCCTTGGCGTCTCATGACTTCGGTAATAATGGGTACCGGCGTCATGAGGTGCTCACGCATCATTTCCGCAGCCCGCTCGGCCTGACGTGCGAGAATGACCTCGACCAGCGCGGCATGTTGTTGACGTTTGCGCTCCAGTGCTTCTTCCGAGAGGACCGTTTCCCGCAGCCAGAGGTGTCGATAGCGTTCGACCTGGTCGAACAGGCTTTCACGCACCTGAAGCAAGTGGGGTGAACGACAGCCGTTGGCGATGGCGGTGTGGAATGCCTGGTGACGGGTGTCCCACACCTCGAGGAGCTCTTCGGGGGTGTTGACCTCCATGACCTTCGCCAGGGTATGGGCGGTGGCCAGAATGCTGGCCTCCCAGGCGTCGTCGCCGCGCTCGATGGCAAGCTTCAGGATCAGCCCCTCAAGCTGTGCCCGGGCGTCGTAAAGGTCGTGCAGTTCCGCCAGCGACATGGAGGCGACTCGATAGCCGCGTTGGCTGATGGCGACCACCAGGCGCTCGGCCACCAGCTGGGATAGCGCTTCGCGCAATGGACCGATACC
>DXFC01000183.1 GCA_019114645.1 Candidatus Halomonas stercoripullorum | reverse complement strand
GGTTCGTTCGAGATTGAAAAAGGTCTGCATACCGCTCGCCGCCTACTGGTTGAACTCTCTGAAATGGGACTGCCGCTGGCGACCGAGGCGCTGGACCCGATCTCTCCGCAGTATCTGCAGGACTGCATCAGCTGGTCGGCAATCGGTGCCCGTACCACCGAATCCCAGACCCACCGCGAGATGTCCTCCGGCCTCTCCAGCCCCGTTGGCTTCAAGAATGGCACGGATGGCAGCCTGGAAGTGGCAATCAACGCCCTGCAGTCGGTGGCCCACCCGCACAACTTCCTCGGCATCGACTATGCCGGTCGAGTCGCGATCATCCGTACCCGTGGCAACGTCTATGCCCACGTGGTGCTGCGTGGCGGCAACGGTAAGCCCAACTACGATAGCGTCAGCGTGGCGCTGGCCGAACAGGAGCTGAAGAAAGCCGGTATCGAACCCAACATCATGGTCGATTGCTCACATGCCAACTCCAACAAGGATGCCGCCCTACAGCCGCTGGTAATGGACAACGTCACCAACCAGATCCTCGAGGGCAACCGCTCGATCATGGGTCTGATGATCGAATCCAATATCGGCTGGGGCAACCAGAAGATTCTCGACGATCATAGCCAGATGCAATATGGCGTTTCGGTCACTGACGCCTGCATCGACTGGCCGACGACTGAAGAAGCGCTGACCAGCATGGCAGAGAAGCTTCAGCCGGTACTGGCTAACAGACGCCAGCATTGACAGATGCTTCAAGGCCATCTTGCAGACCCGCTTCGGCGGGTCTTTTTACGCTTCGATTTCACGCCGAAACGGCGGCAAGGCGTCAAGCAGTGCCTGGCCATAGCGGCGCGTGAGCACCCTGCGGTCAAGTAGTGTAATGCGCCCATGATCGGCCTCCTTGCGGATCAAGCGCCCACAGGCCTGTACCAGCTTGATAGAAGCATCCGGCACGCTGATACGCATGAAGGAGTTGCCACCACGGCTCTCGATCCACTCGGCCAGTGTTGCTCCGACCGGATCATCGGGGACGGCAAAAGGCAGCCGGGTAATTACCACATGGGTAAGATAGTCGCCGGGCAGATCAATACCCTCGGCAAAGCTCGCCAGGCCAAAAATTACACTGCCCTTGCCGGCATCCACCTGGGCTCGATGGCGTTCGATCAGCTCACGCTTGGGTAGCCTGTCCTGCGCCAGCACCCGTTCACGCCAAGCCCCGGGCAAGGCTTTTTCCACCGCCCGCAGTTGCGCGCGTGACGAGAACAGCATCAAGACCGCTTCCTTCTCACCCAGTTCGCTGACGAACTCCACGATGGCCTGCTCATGGGCCTCCCGGTCGCCCGGATCGACGGCCTGGCGCGGCACACTGAGCACCGCACGGGAGTAATCGAAGGGACTAGGCAAGCGCTGATAGCGGTAACGGTTGGCCAGCCCCGCCCGCTCTTGCAAGCGTTCGAAACGCCCCAGGGCGGTCAGCGTCGCTGAAGTCACCACAGCACCAAAGCAGCTCCCCCACAGGGTCTTGGCCAGAGTTGGCGCTGCCGATACCGGGCTGGCCGAAAAGGTCAATTCGGGCTCACTGCCGAAACGCTCCAGTGTCAGCCAGCGGGCATGTGGCGCCTCGCCCTCGGCATCCGTGGCAGCGTAGGCCTGCCACAGGCCATAGGCTTCCATTGCGCGGCCATGCAGTAAAGCGATAAGCGGCAGCCAGGCTTCGGCCTGTTCGCGGGCCAGCCCGGTATGCTTATCCGGGTCGAGACTCTCACGCAGGATATCGCTCATGCTTTCAAGCGCACGTGATAGCTCGGCAAAAGCCGTCAGTAGACTGCCGGCGTGTTCACGCAGCGCTTCGGGCGTGCACCCCATCTCGAAACGATGCTGATGAAACTCCTCGCTCTCTTCCAGCCCATGAGGCCGGCCGGCCAATTGATGACCCAGGGAGAAGGCTTCACCCAGGCGTGGCTCCAGCGCCGCAATGGCTTCGGGGAGCCCTGCCAGCAAGCGCGCCAGGGTGGGTTGAACCGCCAAAGCCTGGTTGAGTTCGGTCAGTGATTTTTTGAGATTGCCCAGCCAACGCAAGGTAGCGTTGGTACCCACACGGTGGGCGAAATGGGTTAACGCCTTGTCAGGCAGATGGTGGCCTTCATCAAAGACATAGATGCAGTCACCGGGTGGGGGCAGTACCACACCGCCTCCCAACGAGAGGTCCGCCAGCACCAGATCGTGATTCGCCACAATGATATCTGCGGTTTCGAGATCACGACGCGCGCGAAAAAAGGCACAAGCGCCAAAATGACCGCAACGGCGGTTAGTGCACTGACGATGATCGATGGTCAGCCGCCGCCAGTCATTGTCATCGATAGCCCCCGGCCAGCTTTCGCGGTCTCCCTCCCAGTTGCCACTGCCGTAGGCATCGGCCAGTTCCTGTACCAGCGCCTGGAAATGGCTGCCCGCATCCTGGGTCAGGCTCTGCTCAAACAGCGACAGGGTGGGATTGCCTTCAATACCATCCAAGGCCTGCTCAAGCCGCGTCAGGCAGATATAGCGCCCGCGCCCCTTGGCCAGGGCATAATTGAAATCGAGCCCGCTATGGGCTTTGAGGGTCGGCAGATCCTGCAACAGCACCTGTTCTTGCAAGGCGATGGTGGCCGTTGCAATCACCAGTCGTTTGCCTCGCGCCTTGGCCACCGGCAGAGCCGCTAGCAGATAGGCCAGCGTCTTGCCGGTACCGGTGCCCGCCTCCAGCACACAGACATGCTCGTCAGAGAGCCGCTTGCCGGCATCGTCGGCTTCGATACTGGCCAGGGTCCGCGCAATCTCGGCGATCATCAGGCGCTGGCCGTAGCGTGGCGTCAGCCCCTGGGTCTCCAGCACGCGGCGGTAAGCGGCCTGAATCTCGCCCTTGAGGGCCTCATCCAGCATGTGGCTACAGCAGCCCCTCGGGTGGATGCTCGCAGTGCAGTTTATCTTGGATGTAGCGCTCAATCTCGGGCAGCGAGAAGGCATCCTCCTCGCCCACGAAGCTGATCGACACCCCGGTAGCACCAGCCCGACCGGTACGACCGATGCGGTGGACGTAGTCTTCGGGATCCTCGGGCAAGGTGTAGTTGATGACGTGGCTGACATCTTCGATATGAATGCCACGGCCGGCTACATCGGTGGCCACCAGCACCTGTACCGCGCCCTCGCGGAAACTCTCCAGCGTCTTGATGCGCTGGTTCTGTGGCACGTCCCCGGAAAGCATCGCAACGTTGACATCCGCTTTCTTCAGCAGGTCTTCAAGCTTGCGTACCAGATCGCGACGGTTACCAAACACCATCACCCGCTCGAAGCTCTCTTGCTTGAGCAGGTTGACCAACAGCCGCGCCTTGTCATCATCGCTCACCATGTAGACACGCTGATCAATATTGGCCCTGTTATCCATCGTGACTTCGATCTCGACATGCGTCGGCTCGTGGGTCCACTGACTGGCCAAATTGAGAATGTCTTCGGAGAAGGTAGCGGAGAACAGGAACGTCTGGCGCTGCTCCTTCTTCGGTGTATGACGAATGATGCGCTTGACGTCGGGAATGAAGCCCATCGACAACATGCGGTCAGCTTCATCGAGCACCAATACTTCTACCTGGGTGAGGTCGACATCCCGCTTCTCGTGAAAATCGAGCAGACGTCCAGGGGTCGCCACCAGGATATCGAGCTTCTTGCCTAGATTGTCACGCTGCTTCTGGTAATCCATACCGCCCACAGCGGAGGCAACATTAAGGTCAGTGAAGCGCGCCAGTGCCTTGGCATCTTTCTCGATCTGCAAGGCCAGTTCACGGGTCGGCGCTACGATAAGCGCACGCGGCGCACCCGGCTTCTGACCATCCGGAGCCTCTTCCTCAAGGAAGTAGGCCAGGATCGAAATCAGGAAGGCAGCGGTCTTGCCGGTACCGGTCTGGGCCTTGCCGACCACATCGCCACCCAGCAGCGTATGGATCAGCGCTTCGGCCTGGATCGGTGTGCAATACTCGAAACCCAGCGCGTGGATGGCGCGCATCAATGGCAAGGGCAAATCAAAGTCGTGAAAGCGCCACTTGCCCGCCACGGCAGGCACCTGAAACTGGCGCAGATCCCAGCTTGACTGACGACGACGCGGCTTGCGCCGACGACGCTTGGGCTTGCGATCTTCGGCCGGGGCTGTGGTCTGTTCCGACTCGCTCATAGGCTGTGTGTCTTGTCCGTAAAAAGAATGAATGGAGTTTTCTACCAACCACGTATTGTACCAGCCTACGACGACAAGGGCGCGTCTGTTGCAGCAGACTGGTAGAATACGCCTTTATGCTACACACCACCCACGGAGCCAGGCCTGATGACCCGTCGCAAGAAAACCCGCTCGCTGGCCGACAAGGTGAGCATCCGCACCGGCAAGCGCAAGGACTACAAGAAGTGGCGCCACGAGAATCCCGATCAGGTCACTTCTTCGCAACGTTTCACCCAGAAAAAGCGTCAACAGCGCAAGCTGCAAGCAGCGCGCAAGCTGGCGCGTCAGGAGCAGGCACCTACTATTGCCATCCACCCCGAGCGTCCGGCAACGCCTGATACGGAGCACAACGATTGATCCGCCTGGTTTCATTCAATATCAACGGGTTGCGCGCCAGACTGCATCAGCTCGAAGCCCTTATTGCCACTCACCAGCCATTGGTAATCGGGCTGCAGGAAACCAAAGTCCACGACGACGAGTTTCCGCGCGAGGCGGTTGAGGCCATGGGCTACCACGTGCATTACCATGGCCAGAAAGGCCACTACGGTGTTGCCTTGATGTGCCACAAGGCACTCTGCCCCACCGGCCCGGAAGAGGTCTTTTTCGGCCTCCCGGGCGATGGTGAAGAATCACAGCGCCGGCTGATCGGTATCCGGTTACGCACCGCCGATGGCGAAGCACTAACGGTGTGGAACGGCTATTTTCCTCAGGGTGAAAATATCGAACACCCCACGAAGTTTCCCAACAAGCGTGAATTCTATGCCGGACTGACCCGGTTGCTGCATGACCAGCATCGCCCTGATGAGCGCTTGGTGGTCATGGGAGACCTCAATATCTCTCCCGAAGATATCGATATCGGTATCGGCGAGCCTAACCGCAAGCGATGGCTACGCGAAGGCAAGACCAGTTTTCAGCCGGTCGAGCGCGAATGGCTGGGACGCCTGAAGGCCTGGGGGCTGACCGATAGCTACCGGGTGCGCTACCCGGAAATAAACGACCGCTTCAGCTGGTTTGATTACCGCTCTCGGGCCTTCGAACGCGACCCCAAGCGCGGCCTGCGTATCGACCATATTCTGGTGACGCAACCGTTGGCCGAACGCGTCGTCGACGCCGGCATTGATTATGATCTGCGCGGCATGCAGCGCCCTTCGGATCATGCGCCGGTGTGGACCGAATTCAAGCTTTAATTCATCTTGACTGGCTATCATCTCAGTTGAAATTCGAGCCGCTGACGGGCGCGACGCAGGCCGTTGGCAGGCTCGAATTGCCAGCTCGCAATCGCTCGCTCGGCGGCTTCTTCGAAAACATTGCCCGGGCGGGCCGCGAGCACTTCAATCGAACTGGCATCGACACTACCGTCGGCACGCACCACAAACTGCAACTCCACGTATCCTTCCAGATTACGTCGCTGAGCACGCGGCGGATATTGCGGTGGCACACGATTGGTAGGTGCCAGTTCCCCCACATCCACCGGCCCCTGCGGCTCGGCAGGTGCCGCCTGCTGCGCCGGCGCGGCTGGTGCCGGCGTCGGCTCGTAGGTAGGGTTCGGCGTCGGCTCGGACGGGCTCGGCTGGGGATCCGGCACGGGCTCGGGCATCGGTTCCGGCTCAGGCTCAGGAATCGGCTCTGGCTCTGGTTCAGGCTCA
>DXFC01000182.1 GCA_019114645.1 Candidatus Halomonas stercoripullorum | reverse complement strand
CCCTCCTGACCCTCAACCTGGCGCCTTTCGCCGTCGAGGACCTGCTGCCGAACATGGGGCATCTGGGTTATCGTCCCGTGCATCGCTACGCCATGGCGGATCGCGGCCTGCTGGTGACGTTACTGGCACCGCCCGATAATGGCGTCTGGCTGATACTCGCCGAGCTCCAGCTCGGCACCCTGTCCCGCCAGCCATGCGACACCTTGCAACAGCTCGTCGAACAGACGCACTACCGTGACACCCGTGGCAAGAACCTGCTGTGCCGGGGGCGTCCCTGGCCCATGCCGAGCTGGGATGAGTATTCCTTGCTTCACGCCGCCCACCCGCTCGCCGGCTGGATCTCGGCCATGGGTCCGAGCGTGCATCATGCCGGTTTCGACTGCGCCCGGCTCGGACAAGACATCACGACCCTCGACGCGGCCTTGACCACCCGTGGCTTCAAGGCAAGCGAAGCGCTGCAGCACGCTGTCTTTCCTGTCTCACCGCTACTTGAATACCGTTTCTACCCCGCCTGCTCACAGCGCCTGCCCTTTGCCGAGGGTGATGAGCACCGCATCCCCCTCGGGGGGTTAGCCCTGCTGCAAAAGCACCTGAGCGGCGACCATGAACGCGCCGTCGAGCTGCTGCTGCCCCACCACACCCGCTGCGAACTGCCTTGATGACAGGACCCGAAGCACTATCCACAGAATCTGTGGATAACACTGTGCAAGATCACGTAACGAAGCGTCACTAGGCTAGCAGCCATGCGACTCAACACGATTTGCTCAAGATTTCGCCACTCCATGACGCAACGGCCCGGGCCAAAAAGCCCGGGCCGCGACAGTATGAATACGCTGGGTTATGTCAATGAACCCGCTCTGCGAGCGTGCTCAATCCAGCTGCATCTCCGGTACATGATCCGGTACGATCAACTTGCCGGCGGTCTTCTCGACAATCTCCTCGACACTCACCCCGGGGGCACGCTCCTTGAGTACAAACGCGCCGTTCTCGATCTCCAGGTAGGCGAGATCCGTGAGTATCCGGTTAATGCAGCCAGCACCGGTCAACGGCAACGTGCATTTCTCGAGCAGTTTGGACTCACCGTGCTTGGAAGCGTGGGTCATGGTGCAGATGATGTTCTCGGCACCCGCCACGAGATCCATGGCGCCGCCCATGCCCTTGATCAGCTTGCCGGGAACCATCCATGAAGCGATGTTGCCTTCCTGGTCCACCTCAAAGGCGCCCAGCACCGTAAGATCAACGTGCCCCCCCCGGATCATGCCGAAGGATTCCGCCGAGTCGAAAATGGCCGCACCCGGGCGCGCCGTAACGGTCTGCTTACCGGCATTGATCATGTCGGGGTCAACTTCATCCTCGGTGGGAAAGCGCCCCATGCCGAGCAGGCCGTTCTCCGATTGCAGCATCACATCGATACCTTCGGGAACATAGTTGGCCACCAGGGTCGGAATACCGATCCCCAGGTTGACATAAAAACCATCCTTGAGCTCTTGCGCCACGCGCTGTGCCATCTGTTCGCGAGTCAGTGCCATCTTGCTTGCCTCTTGTATGCTATGGGAGAAGGTAAACGTTGACGGGCTCAGCCCTGACGCACAGTGCGCTGCTCGATACGCTTCTCGAAAGTGCCCTGGATGATACGGTCAACGTAGATGCCGGGGGTATGGATCTGGTCGGGACGCAGCTCCCCGGGCTCAACGATCTCCTCAACCTCGACGACAGTGATCTTGCCGCAGGTCGCCGCCAGCGGATTGAAGTTCTGGGCGGTATCGCGATACACCACGTTGCCATAACGGTCGGCCTTCCAGCCCTTGACGATGGCGAAGTCGGCGCGGAAGGCTTCCTCGAGGATATAGTGACGACCGTTGAACTCGCGTACCTCCTTGCCCTCGCCAATCGGAGTCCCGTAGCCGGTGGCGGTATAGAAGGCCGGAATGCCGGCACCACCAGCACGCATTTTTTCAGCCAGGGTACCTTGCGGTGTCAGGATCACCTCAATCTCGTCGTTGAGCATTTGCTGCTCGAACATCGCGTTTTCGCCCACATACGAGGCGTAGATGCGGCTGATTTGCCTGTCTTCCAGCAAAATACCAAGACCAAAGCCATCGACACCGCAGTTATTGGAGATCACGGTAAGGTCCTTGACCCCACGGCGCTTGATCTCGGCAATCAGGTTCTCGGGGATGCCGCACAAGCCAAAACCGCCTGCGGCAACAGTCATCCCGCTTTCAATGCCTGCCATGGCGTCTGCATAAGAGTAAACGCGCTTGTCGAATCCTGACATCGCTATGCCTCATGTTGTTGTGAGTGAGTGCGTGAAACAGATACAGAAGACACTACTGGATCAGTGTTGACCCTACCAATATATTTGTTAAGTTTGTTTTTCTTATCAAATGATAAGTCACCTCAATAAATAGCCTGGGGATATGCCATGACCGTCAAACAGCTTCGTGCCTTCCTGGCGGTAGCGCAAACCCTCAGCTTTACCCGGGCTTGCGAGCGCCTGCATCTCTCCCAGCCCGCCTTGAGCCTGGCCATCAAAGGACTGGAGGAAACCCTGGGCGGGCCCCTGTTGATCCGCAGCACCCGTAGCGTGCGTCTCACCCCCGAGGGTGAAGTCCTGCTGCCGCTGGCGAAACGGCTGCTGATCGAATGGGATAACACCGAGGAGCTGCTGCAACAGCATTTCACGCTGCAGTTCGGGCGTGTGGCCCTGGCCGCCATGCCCTCCATCGCCTGCAATCGGCTACCCAGTGCCCTGCGCGAATTTCGCCAACGCTTTCCCAAGGTGAACGTCACCGTGCATGACGTCATCAATGAACGGGTCATCGAGATGGTGCGCCAGCGTCAGGTTGAGCTGGGCATCGCCTTCGAACCGGAAGCCCGCACCGGTATTGATTTCATCCCCCTGTTTGAAGACGCCTTTGTCGCGGTGGTCTCCCCCGACCTGCCTCTGGCCAACGCCGAATCGGTCAACTGGAGCGCACTGCTACAACATGACTTCATCACCCTGCAGCGCCCCTCCATGGTACGCATTCTGCTGGAGCAGACACTCGCCGACCAGCAGATCGAACTGCCGGTCGCTTTCGAGAGTCATCAGTTGGCCACCGTAGGCCGCATGGTCGCCAGCGGTCTCGGTGTCAGCGCCGTGCCGGCACTCTGCCGTGCACAAATGCACGAACTCGGCGCCCGTTGCGTGCCACTGCGCGACCCCTGTATCCAGCGCACTGTGGGTGTCGTGCTCAGTGCCGGCCAGGAACTTTCCACCGCCGCCCGGGCCCTGCATGAAGTACTGCAAACGACCTTTCGCACGGCTTGACTCTGGGCAGTTAGGACACAATCCATTAGCATATGCCCCTATCGATACAGGTTGTCACAAACGCCGGTACAGCGACTGACACAAGCCTGTTCAAGACCTGGAGAGTTAGCAATGCCCATCCTGACGGGGCTCGTCAGCGTACTGCTCTTGATGATTACCACCCTGTTCTGGTCGGTCCCCTTGATTTTCTTCACGCTGCTCAAGATCGTGACACCCACCCGACGGCTACGTTTGGTCGTGCTACGCGGAGTCAACGGAGTCGCGCTGAACTGGATCGGCACCAATCTATGGTGGATGCAGCGCTGGCTCAAACCGAAGCTGATCGCCAGCGTGCCCGAAGGGCTGAACCCGGAACAGCGTTGGCTGGTCATTTCCAATCACCGCAGCTGGACCGATATTTTCATGCTGCTGATGGTGCTGCACCGCCGCATTCCCATGCCGCGTTTCTTTCTCAAGCGCCAGCTGATCTGGGTGCCTATCGTGGGCCTTGCCTGGTGGGCCCTCGAATACCCGTTCATGCGCCGCTACAGCCGGGAACAGCTGGCCCGCAATCCCGACCTGGCCCGCATCGACCGCGAGGCCACGGAGCTGATGTGTCGCCGGGCCCGGGAGATGCCCCTGGCGATTTTCAACTTTGTCGAAGGGACCCGCTTCACGCCTGCCAAGCGGGAGGCTCAACAAAGCCCGTTTCGCCACTTGCTGCGCCCCAAGGCCGGCGGGGTTGCCCAGGTACTCAGCCGGTTAGGCGATCAACTCGACGGAATTCTCGACGTCACTTTGCACTATGCCAATCCGAACCCCACCTTCTGGGGCTTCCTGTGCGGCCAAGAAGGTGCGATCACGCTCACTGCTCGCCACCTCGCCGTACCGGATTGGGTACAGGGGGGTGACTATCATGACGACCCACGCTACAAGGAACGCTTCCACTCATGGCTCAACGCCCTGTGGCAGGAAAAAGATCAGGCGCTCGATTCGTACTGACCCTGTGTTGGCTGGCCCTCCTGCTGTTGCTGGCCGGCTGCGCGTCACCGCACGGCTCCGGCGAGGTATTACGTAGCGGAGACAGCGGTATTGCCGGCAACTGGGTCGTCGTGCAGCGTGGCGACACCCTGGGCGCCATCGCCAACCGGGCCAATGTCCCGCTGGCCCGCCTGCAGCGCTTCAATCCCGGCGTCGACGCCCGCCGCCTGCGGGTCGGGCAGCGCCTGTTGGTACCCACACAACAGGAACGGGCCCCTTCCGGCGGGCCTTACCGCTACCAGGTGCGTCCGGGAGATACCTATTCGGCAATCGCCCGGCGCTTCAATACAAACCCTTCCCGCATTCAATCGGCCAACCCCGGTATCCAGCCCACCCAGCTACGTGTCGGGCAAATCATTCAGGTGCCCCTGACCGGCTCCGGTCGTGCCACCGCCTCGACTTCTTCCAGCAGCACACCCGCGCGCTCCGGTGGAACTTCAGCACGCACCACCACACCGGCACCCGCTTCCAGTACCTTGCCAGCCTCGGCGCGGAACTGGCCCTGGCCACTGGATGACTACCGCGTGGCCCGCGCTTACGGCACCGACAGTAACGGCACACTGCAGCCCATGCTCCTCGCCGCCAGTCGTGGTGCCCGGGCCAAAGCGGTTGCCGATGGCGATGTGCGCTTCACCGGCAGCATGCGGCAGCTCGGTCGGGTGGTGATTGTGCACCATGCCGACAACCTGCAGAGCGTTTACGCACTGTGCGATACCGTGCTGGTCAGCGAAGGTACTCGCGTCACCCGCGGCACCCCCCTGTGTGAGCTGGACTTCAGCAACGCCACACAGCGCTACGACCTGCTATTCGACATGCGCCTGGGTGGCAAACCGATCGACCCCCGCCGCGTGCTGCGTTAATAGAAAAGCAAAATGCCGCACAAGGCGGCATTTTGAAAGATAACGGTATAAACAGGGTAATAAAACTCAACCGCGATGGTAACCCGGTGCCACAAACGGCATCTTGCTGATGGTCATCGGCAAGCGCTTGCCACGCACCTCGGCATAAATGGTCGTGTCCAGCACCGCGTGCTCCACATCAACATAACCCATGGCTACCGGCTTGCCGACGTTGGGCCCGAAACCACCGGATGTCACCACTCCGATGTGCTGTCCCGCTTCGCTATACAGCTCCGCCCCCTCACGCACCGGTGCGCGCCCCTCACCCAGCAGGCCGATACGTTTACGCTGGTACTCCTTGCTGTCGATCTGATGCAAAATCACATCCGCCCCGGGGAAGCCCCCCGGACGCTCGCCACCGTGGCGCCGCGCCTTGCCGACCGCCCAGATCAAGCCCGCCTCTATCGGCGTGGTTTCAGCATGAATATCATTACCGTAGAGGCACAGGCCCGCTTCCAGGCGCAGCGAGTCCCGCGCACCCAGACCAATCGCCTCGACTTCTTCCTCCGCCAGGAGACGCCGCGCCAGCGCTTCGGTTTCCTCGGCGGGAATTGAAATCTCGAAGCCATCCTCACCCGTATAGCCACTGCGGCTGATCCAGACGGTTACGCCGTTGATATCGAACTCGCCCTGCTGCATGAACGTCAGCTCGCAAGCGGCGGGACAATGCCGCTGCATGACGTCCGCCGCCTTGGGGCCTTGCAGTGCCAGCAGACCGCGATCCAGCACTTCGATGCGATGCTCGTCATCCAGTCCCATCTCCAGCAAGGCGATATCCTGATCCTTGCAGGCTGCGTTAACCACCAGATAGAGATGACCGCCCGGGTTTGCCACCATCAAGTCATCCAGAATGCCGCCATTTTGCGCGGTGAAGATCGCATAGCGCTGCATCCCTTGGGGCAGGCTGACAATGTCGGCACACACCAGAGTCTCAAGCGCCTCGGCAGGACGCGGGCCATGCAGCAGTATCTGCCCCATGTGGGAAACATCGAACAGACCGCAGGAGGCTCGGGTCCACTCATGCTCCTTCTTGATCCCGAGTGGATACTGCACCGGCATGTCATAACCGGCAAAGGGCACCATCTTGCCGCCCAGCTCGAGATGCAGGTCATATAATGGCGTACGCTTGAGTTGGCTCATGGAGGGTCCTCGGACTCAGTGACTCAAAAGAGATTCAGCGCAGCGGCGAAGCACCCGAAGGTGCCTCGCTGCAGGCAGGATTGGCTCAAGCCTTGTCATGGTCAAGTTCTTCGCCTGGCAAAACCTCCTTGCCATCGAAGTAATCACGCGTGAGCTTGAACACCACCGGCGACAACAGCGCCAGGGCAATCAGGTTGGGAATGGCCATCATGGCATTGAAGGTATCCGCCATCAGCCAGATAAAGCCCAGGTTGGCCAACGCACCCAGCGGAATCGCCAGTACGAAAAGCACCCGGTAGAGCATGATGGAGCGGGTACCGAAAAGGAACTGGAAGCACTTCTCACCGTAGAAGGACCAACCCAGCAGCGTGGTGAAGGCAAATACCGCCAGCGCCAGCGATACGATCTGGTTGCCATATCCCGGCAACGCCGCATCAAAAGAGAGCGCGGTCAATGAAGCCCCCGCCTCGCCCTCCATCCACACGGTAGAGGTCAGAATGACCAACGCCGTGATCGTGCACACAACAATGGTATCGATAAACGTAGCCAGCATGGCCACCAGGCCTTGGCGCACCGGGTTCTTGGTTTTCGCCGCCGCATGCGCAATCGGCGAACTACCCAGACCCGCCTCGTTGGAGAAGATCCCGCGCGCCACACCAAACCGAATGGCAGCCATTACGGCAGCACCGGCAAAGCCACCCATCGCTGCGTGGGGGTTGAAGGCGTAGTAAAAGATCATGCCGAAGGCTTCACCGATCTGGCTGGAATTGATAACCAACACCACCAGCCCGGCGATCACATAGAGAATGCCCATGATCGGCACCAGCTTGCCGGCGACCTTGCCGATACGCTTGATACCGCCAATGATCACCGCGCCCGCCAGCACCATCAGAATCAGGCCCGTGGCCCAGGACGGAATACCGAAGGTCGTACCGAGAGCATCAGCCACGGAGTTGGACTGCACGGTATTACCGATACCGAAGGCAGCGACCGAACCAAAGAAAGCGAAAGCGCCGCCCAGCCACAGCCATTTCCGGCCCAGGCCATTCTTGATATAAAACATCGGGCCACCGATATGGTATCCGGTGCTGTCGGTTTCACGGTAACGTACCGCAAGTACCGCTTCCGAAAACTTGGTCGCCATGCCGACCAAGGCGGTGATCCACATCCAGAACACCGCACCCGGCCCCCCCAGGGCAATCGCTGTCGCCACACCAGCGATATTGCCGGTACCGATGGTGGCAGCCAATGCCGTCATCAGCGCGTTGAAGGGAGAGATTTCACCATCTTGTTCAGTCTTGGGCTCGCCTTCAGGGGTTTTGGTCTCGTCCCGCCCTTGCCACATCAACTTCAAGCCGGTGCCAAACTTGCGGAATGGCATCAGCTTCAGGCCAATCTGCAGGTAGATGCCGACCCCAAGCAGCAAAACCAGCATTAGTGGCCCCCAGACCACACCATTGATGCTGCTGAATATTGTTGTCAACGTTTCCACAGACGTTTCCCTCATTAGATTTGTTGAGCGTTGGTTTTTCTCTCAATACATGACGACAGTCGGGAAATCATCATGATGAGTGGGCGTACCATAGCGGAAAAAGCTAGAAGGACACCACCCTTTCGAAACACTCATCCATATATACAAAGGGACCATCTTGAGCATGGCGGCTGATGGTACTCAGCAAGCAAGTTCTGATTATTCAACACAAGTTTCCAATAAGAAACAAAGATGAGTCACTTTCCTACCAGAATTCAGATGAGGTCAATATTAACCGGTACCATGGCCAGCCAGGATTATCCCAGACTAGCCATCCTTGTCTATGCTGTCGAATGAGGGCTGCACCCGGCCTTAACCTTCGTATTGTATGGAGCGCCAAGGACTCGCCAAACGACGGCAATGGCGTTAGCATGCAATTCTTTCAGAAAACCTTTTCGTATAGGAAACCACCATGAGCTCGATTCCTGCCAACCTACGCTACAACGACAGCCACGAATGGGTCCTCGACAACGGCGACGGCACCGTCACCGTCGGCATCACCGATCATGCCCAGGAAGCGCTTGGCGACGTAGTGTTCGTTGAACTTCCCGAGCTGGGCCGCGCCCTGACCAAGGGTGAAGAGTTTAGTGTCGTCGAGTCGGTCAAGGCCGCCTCCGACCTCTACGCCCCTGTGGCCGGTGAAGTCATCGCGGTGAACGAAGAGCTGGAAGACGCTCCCGAAACCATCAATGAGTCCCCCTACGAGAACGGCTGGATCATCAAGGTCCGCGTGGATGATGCCGGTGCCGTAGCAGAACTGCTGGATGCCGACGCCTACCAGGCCGTGATCGACAGCGAAGCCTGAATACCGCCATACGCTTACCCGGCCTGACGGCCGGGCTTGTCTTTTTTTGCCAACAGGGTTTTCCATGGTTAACGACAACCGCCGCCTGGCCGAACTGGCCGATCATGACGCCTTCATCCGTCGCCACAACGGTCCTGGAGCCGAAGATGTTGCCGCCATGCTGGCGGCGCTGGACATGGACAGCCTCGAAACACTGGTCGAGCGCACGGTACCGGCCGACATCCGCCTCAATCGCGAGCTTGAGCTCGAGCCGCCACGCAGCGAAGCCGAAGCCCTGGATTACCTGCAGCGCCTGGCGCGGCAGAACAAGGTGTTCAAAAGCTATATCGGCCAGGGTTATTACAACACCCACGTGCCGGCGGTCATTCAGCGCAACGTGCTGGAAAACCCCGGCTGGTACACCGCCTACACGCCGTACCAGCCGGAAATCTCCCAGGGCCGGCTGGAAGGATTGCTCAACTTCCAGCAGATGGTGATGGACCTGACCGGCATGGAGCTGGCCAACGCCTCGCTACTGGACGAGGCCACTGCCGCCGCCGAAGCCATGGCGCTGTGTCACCGCGCCAACCGCAAGTCGAAAAGCAATGCCTTCTTCGTGGCGGACGATATCCTGCCGCAAACCCTGGATGTGGTACGCACCCGCGCCTACTATTTCGGTTTCGAGCTGATTATCGCCCCGGCCGAGCAGCTGGCCGATCATGATGTTTTCGGTGCCCTGCTGCAGTACCCCGGTGAGAGCGGCCGCGTTTATGACCTCTCGCCCCTGCTGGCTGCCGCCCGCGACAAGAACATCCTGACCAGTGTCGCCGCCGATATCATGAGCCTGGTACTGCTCAAGGAGCCGGGGGCCCTGGGTGCGGATATCGTCGTCGGTACCACCCAGCGCTTCGGCGTGCCCATGGGCTACGGCGGGCCGCATGCCGCTTATTTCGCCGCTACCGACAAGCTCAAGCGCTCGATTCCCGGCCGCATCATCGGCGTATCCAAAGACAGCCGTGACGCCACCGCCCTGCGCATGGCCATGCAGACCCGTGAACAGCACATCCGCCGCGAGAAGGCCACGTCGAACATCTGTACCGCCCAGGCACTACTGGCCAACATGGCCGGCTTCTACGCCGTTTATCATGGTGCGGAAGGGCTTACCACCATCGCCACGCGCATTCATCGGCTGACTACGATCCTGGCGGAAGGTCTCAAGCAAAAAGGCCTCGCGCTGGCACACGACAGCTGGTTCGACACCCTGCGCCTGACCGGCGTCGATGCCGGCAAGATCCACGGTCGCGCCCTGACCCACGAAATCAACCTGCGCTACTTCGACAACGGCGACATCGGCATCAGCCTCGACGAAACCACCACCGCCCACGATCTCGACACGCTGTTCGATGTCCTGATCGGTGAAGAACACGGTCTTTCGGTAACCACACTGGATGAACAGGTCACCGCTGAAGGCATCAGTGGCATTCCGGCCGCCTGTCGCCGTGAAAGCGAGTTTTTGACTCACCCCACGTTCAAGCGTTACCGCAGCGAAACCGAGATGCTGCGCTATCTCAAGCGCCTGGAAAACAAGGATCTCTCGCTGACCCATGCCATGATCCCGCTTGGCTCATGCACCATGAAGCTCAACGCCACCAGCGAAATGATGCCGATCACCTGGCCCGAGTTCGGTCAGTTGCACCCCTTCGTGCCGCAAGATCAGGCGGTGGGCTACAAGCAGATGATCGATGAGCTGGCCGCCTTCCTGGTGGAAATCACCGGCTACGACCACTTCTCCATGCAACCCAACTCCGGCGCCCAGGGGGAGTACGCCGGGCTGGTGGCCATTCGCCGCTACCAGGCCGCCCAGGGAGAAGGCCATCGTGATGTTTGCCTGATTCCCAGCTCCGCCCACGGCACCAACCCCGCTTCTGCCGCCATGGCGCAGATGAAAGTGGTGGTGGTGGAGTGTGACGACCAGGGCAACATTGATCTTGACGACCTGCGCGCCAAGGCCGAGCAGCACAGTGCCGCCCTGTCGGCCATCATGCTCACCTACCCCTCGACCCACGGCGTGTTCGAGGAAGGGGTACGCGAGGCCTGCGCCATCGTGCATCAGCATGGCGGCCAGGTGTACATCGACGGCGCCAACATGAACGCCCAGGTAGGTCTTTCCCGCCCTGGCGACTTCGGCGGCGACGTCTCGCACCTCAACCTGCACAAGACGTTCTGTATTCCCCACGGTGGCGGTGGTCCCGGCATGGGCCCCATCGGCGTCAAGGCGCACCTGGCACCCTACGTCTCCAACCACGTGGTCACACCGATCGCCGGCGTCCACGAAGAGAGTGGCGCGGTATCCGCAGCCGCCTACGGTTCCGCCTCGATCCTGCCGATCTCCTGGGCCTATATCAAGATGATGGGCGCGCGTGGCCTGCGTGAAGCCACCGAGCTTGCCATTCTGAGTGCCAACTACATCGCCAAGCGTCTCGAAGCGCACTACCCGGTGCTCTATCGTGGCGCCAACGGCACCGTAGCCCATGAGTGCATCATCGACATCCGCCCACTCAAGGCGACTTCCGGCATCAGCGAGGAAGATATCGCCAAACGCCTGATGGACTACGGCTTCCACGCCCCAACCATGTCCTTCCCGGTGCCCGGCACGCTGATGGTGGAACCCACTGAATCGGAATCGCTCTACGAGATCGACCGCTTCTGTGACGCCATGATCGCCATTCGTGAAGAGATCCAGCGCGTCGAAAACGGCGAATGGCCGGCCGATGACAACCCGCTGGTCAATGCACCGCACACCATGGCCGACCTGATGGAGGCAGAGTGGTCCCGAGCTTACTCACGCGAAATCGCCGCCTTCCCCACGGAAGCGGTCAAAGCCGCCAAGTACTGGCCAGCGGTCAACCGCGTCGACAACGTCTTCGGCGACCGGCAGCTGATCTGCTCCTGCCCCAGCATCGACGAGTACCGCGATTGATATAAATCCGGCAAGTAACGCAAACGGCCCGCATCGCGGGCCGTTTTGCATCATGGCACCCACCCCGCCAGCGCTGCGCGCTGGTTCGCTCGGCAGAGCCGGTCTCCTACAATTTTGTATCCCCCTCAGCGGTTAGTAGCGCCACCCTGTGGGAGCTGGGCTTTGCCCGGCGAATGGCGCCGCAGGCGCCCAGGATCAACCCGGCAGCGGCGAGACCACTTCGCCATGGCCGAAACGCTCGCGCAGGCGTTGTTCGCGAAACCCTTCCAGTAATCGCGCATAGCGGCGTGGCACGGTAGCTCCGGAACGGCTGATGACGTGCAGCGCTTCATACTCTGCTACCGGCAGGTCCAGCTCCTTGACCTGGCGCTGCCAGGGTGAGGTTTCCAACACCAACCGGGAGACCACGGTAAAGCCCAGGCCACGCGCCACGGCATCCAGCACCATGGCCACCTCATTGGTGAAGCCTTGGCGGCGAAACTGGGTCATCGAGCGAAACTCTTCTGGGAAGTTGCTGCGCAGCAAGGCACCGGCAAGATTGACGCCGTCGGTGTAGTTGATAAAGCCAATACCGGTAAGATCACTTAACGAAGTACCGGCAAAGTCCGCCGGCACCACCAGGCACAGCGGTTCCTGATGCCAGAGGCGGCAATCCAGCTCAGGATGCCGGATCGGCTCGGTCACAATACCCAGATCATGCCGACCCGCCAGCACATCAGAGACGATCTCGTGGCTGAAGGCAAAGCTGTAACTCACCGTCAATCCCGGCGACATCTGTTGCTGACCGAGAATATAGGGATACAGCATCAGCCCTACGCTACCCGGCGAGGCAATGCGACACTCGCCTGCATCCAGTGCGGCATCATCCAGGGAGTGGCGAAACTGCTCATGTTCCGAAAACAGACGTAACGCGTAGTCGTAAGCACGCTTGCCCGCTTCGGTCAGGGTAAAGCGTCGCCCCTGGCGATGCAGCAAAGACCTGTCGAGATACTCTTCCAGCTTGCGCACATGCTGACTGACACCGGGTTGGGTCATTTCCAAATGTTCTGCGGTACGCGTAAAGCTGCCAGTCTCGACCAGGGTAATGAAAGTGCGAAAATAGAGGGCGTTGAACATGGTGCCATCGTCAGCCATGAGCAGGAGCGGATAACCCATCCTACCACTCCCGTGCTGGTCGCGCAGCGCTGCACTGCCGCATGTCGCGGCCGGCATGCTAGCATCACAGCATATTGAGCCCGTAAGCAAACTTCCGGCGGGGCATTCCTCGCCAAATCAAGGATTGATCATGCCCGAAACACTATCTGCCACCGTCTCTCCCCTGCGCAGTATGGAAGTTCTCTCCCAGCACGAGGTCAACCGGTTGCGTGACACCTCCAAGAGCGGCCTGCACGACCTGCTGCGGCGCTGTTCACTCGCGGTTCTCAGCACCGGCATCATGAGCGACGACGGGCTCAAACTGATGGAGACCTACCGCGACTTCGATATCGAAGTGATCCAACAAGATCGCGGCATTCGTCTCAAGCTCACCAACGCGCCGGCCCAGGCCTTCGTCGACGGCAAGATGATTCGCGGCATACGCGAGCACCTCTCATCGGTGTTGCGCGATATCGTCTACGTCTACAACGAGATTCAAGGTCATAGGCGCTTCGACCTCACCACGGGAGAAGGTACCACCAATGCGGTGTTCCATATTCTGCGCAAGGCGGGCACCCTCAAGCCCGAGCGCGACCCCAGCATCGCGGTGTGCTGGGGCGGGCACTCCATCTCCCGTAAAGAGTATGATTACAGCAAGAACGTGGGCTACCAGCTAGGCCTGCGTGAGTTGGATATCTGTACCGGCTGCGGTCCTGGCGCCATGAAAGGGCCGATGAAAGGAGCCAACCTGGCGCACGCCAAGCAGCGCATGGCCGATGGCCGCTACATCGGTATCTCCGAGCCCGGCATTATCGCCGCCGAAGCGCCCAACCCGCTGGTCAATGAGCTGGTGGTGATGCCCGACATCGAAAAACGCCTGGAAGCCTTCGTACGCCTGGGCCACGGCATCGTGGTCTTTCCCGGTGGCGTAGGCACCGCCGAAGAAATTCTCTACTTGCTGGGCATTCTGCTCCATCCCGATAACCACGACATGGCGCTACCGGTCATCTTTACCGGCCCTGAAAGTGCCGCCGAGTACTTCCAGCGCATCGACGAATTTCTGGTGGATACCCTGGGCGAAGCCGTACGCGACAAGTACCGCATCATTATCAATGATCCCATAGCCGTTGCCCGCGCCATGCGTGAGGATATCAATCACGTGATGCAGTATCGTCTCGACCACCAGGACGCCTTCCACTACAACTGGCGCCTGACTATCGATCGTGACTTTCAGGAAACCTTCGTGCCGACCCACGAAGCAATGGCCGGGCTCGCATTGCATCGCAATCAGCCGGCACATGAACTAGCGGCCAACTTGCGGCGCGCCTTCTCAGGCATTGTGTCAGGTAACGTCAAGGAAGAAGGCATACGCGCCATCGAGGCGCATGGCCCCTTCCTGCTGCATGCCGAACCTGACCTGATGCGTCAGCTTGACGAAATGCTCAGCTCCTTTGTCGCGCAAGGCCGCATGAAGCTGCCGGGACAGGAGTATGTCCCCTGCTATCGGCTGATGTAGCCTTTGACCCGGTCAGCCTAGGCAGAAGGCGCCTCGTTCGCGGGGCGCCACCACAGCCATACGGCGTGGATCAGCAGCCCCAGCGTGGCGCCATGGGCGATGAGCAGTTGCCAGCTGATCCAGGCCGTCATCAGCGCGTGCCAGCCCCCCATCAGTACTAGCCCCCCCAGCAATGCAAAACACAAACGTCTGAGCAGGGTCGGGAGTCTGGCGCGCTCCGCTTGCGCCAGCAGACGCCAATGCACCACGGCCGCGGCAGCCACCACAGCGCATGCCATACCGATCAGCATCAACCGATTCTCATGGTTGCCAGCCAAATAACGCGGCACGTTGGCCAGCATCAATACCAGTAGCCCAAGCATCAAGCTGAGCCGTTCAGGCGTTGCCGTGTTATGCATTATCAGCTGACCTTGAGCTGCTCGGCATCAAGCCATTCCTCAATCCAGGGCAGCGCGGCATCATCCGCCATGAAGGTTTCCATGGCGTCGACTTCCAGCCGTTCGCCCAACCGCACCGCGCCCAGCCCCTGAAGAATCTCGTCGAGCCGGCGACCCGCACCACAGAACGTCTCGCCATAGGAACTGTCGCCCATGGCAATCAGGCCATAGCGCAGCCCGGTCAATGCAGGCGAGCGTTCATCGAGTGCACGCACCAGCGGCACAAAGTTACCGGGAAAATCGCCGCTGCCGGTAGTGGAAACGCAAAACAGCGCCAGGTCGGGCTGCTCGACCGTCAGGTCTTGCAAAGTGGGCTGTTCAAGAACGGAGGTTTTATAACCCGCCGCCTCAAACATGGGGACAGCCTGTTCGGCGACATCGAGAGCACCGCCATACATGGTTCCTACAAAAATCTTTAACGTCGGCATAACAGAATTCAGTCAGGGTATTTTAGCGCCATCATATCATGCCCGGTGCCGCAGCAGACACAGCAGACCATGCCTGACTATAATGGTCGGACTCTGACGATGGAGGTAATATGCTGGACACACACACCTTTGAAACCTGGATCACCCCGCTGATGGTCGGCGGCCTGATCCTGTTCATGGGCTTCATCATTTGGGATCTGGCCAAGAAATCCAAGGCCGGACGCTTCGGCACCCTGATGCTTTTCCTCGTACTTGGGGCCGGCATAGCCGGATACCTGTTCAAAGTAGTGGTTACCTGGCTCATGGAGCGCGGCGGCGTCTAACCCACTGAAACAATGCCCAGCGCCATCCCGCCAGCGCTGCGCGCTGTTCGCCCGGCAAAGCCGATCTCCTACAAAAAACAGCAACTGCATCTCCCCTCAATGGTTGATAGCAGCGTAGACTGCCCACCCCGGCCATAAAAAAAGCCACCCGGATAAGGGTGGCTTTTTCGAGCGTGACAACTTCACTTGCCTGGCGGTGGGCCCTTGTAGCTCTCCACCTGGCTCTTGAGCTTCTGGCCGGGCCGGAAAGTCACCACGCGGCGTGCCGAAATCGGAATTTCCTCGCCCGTCTTGGGGTTTCTTCCCGGCCGTTCACGCTTGTCGCGTAAATCAAAGTTGCCGAAACCCGACAGCTTGACCTGTTCGTTTTCCCGCAAGCAGGCACGAATCTCTTCAAAGAAGGCTTCCACCATCGCTTTTGCTTCGCGCTTGCTCAGCCCCAGTTCCGCATTGAGGTGCTCCGCCAGGTCTGCTTTGGTCAACGCTCCCATGTCACATCCTCAGTCACAACCTCAGAGTAAAAGAGCCCATCGTCACGCCATGGTTGACGCTTGTCAGCCACGCAGCTCTGCACCCAGCTGCCGCTGCGATTCCGTGACGATGGCATCAACCAACTGATTGATTTCATCGTCATTCAGCGTGCGCGAAGGATGCTGCCAGGTCAAGCCCAGAGCCACGCTCTTACGTCCATCGGCTACCCCTTTGCCTTGATAGACGTCAAACAGCCGGAGTTCCTGCAGCCACTCACCCGCCTGGGCACTCACGCAGTCGAGCAGCTCCTGAACCGGATGCTCGGCATCCAGCGTGAACGCCAGGTCACGGCGCACTTCCGGGTAGCGTGACAGCGGCGAGAAGCTCGGCAACAGCCCTTGGGTCAGCGCATCCAGACGCACTTCGAACAGCAGGGCAACGGTCTTCAGACCCAGCTCCGCCTTGACCCGGGGATGCAACGCGCCGATCCAGCCCACTTCCACATCATGCCGCAGGATCCGCGCACATTGACCAGGATGCAGTGCCGGATGCTCCGCCGGCTCGAATCGCCACGCTTCCGCCTCGCCGCTCATGGCGAACAGGCTTTCCACGTCGCCTTTCAGGTCGAAGAAATCGACCTGCTCACGGTCGCCTGACCAGCCCTCAGGCAAACGGCTGCCGCACACCAGGCCACCAAACATCGGTGTCTGCTCCAGTGCGTCCAACTCACCCCTGAATACCAGGCCGGTTTCGAACAGGCGCACACGGCTCTGCTGGCGGTTCAGGTTGTACTCCAGCGC
This sequence comes from Candidatus Halomonas stercoripullorum, assembly GCA_019114645.1. Taxonomy (GTDB): domain Bacteria; phylum Pseudomonadota; class Gammaproteobacteria; order Pseudomonadales; family Halomonadaceae; genus Halomonas; species Halomonas stercoripullorum. The sequence continues at coordinate 2,024 of DXFC01000182.1, read as the reverse complement.
ACGCACCAATCCAGGAAACAGGCTCGCCCGCATCACCGCAAGATCGCTGGAGATAGGATTGGCCAAGCGCGGCGACACCGCATCCGGCAGCAGCGCCCGCTGCAACTCCGGGGCGACGAAGCTGTAGGTCACTGCCTCCTGATAACCACGCGCCACCATCTGGCGACGCAACTGCGCCAACGGTGTCGCCGCTTCGTTGTCGGGGCGCAGCTCCAGGCGGGCGATCGGACGGCGCGCCGGCAACTTGTTATAGCCGTGAATGCGCGCCACTTCCTCAATCAGATCCTCTTCGATGGCAATATCGAAGCGCCAGCTGGGTACCCGGACCCGCCAGCCCTCCTCTGTGGCGGTAACCTGCATCCCCAGTCGTTCAAGAATATCCTGCACCTCGTCGGCCGGCAGCGCCTTGGACAGCGCCTGCTCCAGCCGTGCGGCACGCAGGGTCACCTCACGCTCAGCCGGCAGGTGTTCTTCACTCGCCACCTCGACCAGCGGCCCCGGCTCACCCCCGACGATATCAAGCAGCAGCGCCGTGGCACGCTCAACGGCCGTGCGCGTGAGCTGCGGGTCGACACCGCGCTCAAAACGGTGCGAAGCGTCGGTGTGCAGCCCATAGGAGCGCGCCTGACCCGCCACCGCCAGCGGCGTGAAGAACGCCGACTCAAGGAAAATATCCTGTGTTGTCTGGCTGACACCCGAATCCTCGCCGCCCATGACACCGGCGATGGCCAGCGCAGCGCGCTCATCGGCAATCACCAGCGTTGAAGCATTCAAGGTAACTTCCTGGCCATCCAGCAGTACCAGGCGCTCACCTTCGCGGGCCGGGCGTACCACCACGGCACCGTGCAGGTTGGCGCGGTCAAACGCGTGCAACGGCTGGCCCAGTTCCAGCATCACATAGTTGGTGACATCCACCACCGGATCGATAGAGCGAACACCACCACGGCGCAGGCGCTCCACCATCCACAGCGGTGTATCGGCGCTAACATCCACTCCCTTGATCAAGCGTCCGATATAACGCGGACAACGCTCCGGATCCTCGACCCGAACCGGGAACGTCTCGTCATGGCCGGCAGGGACTGGCGTGCAGGACGGCGACGTCACCGTCATCTGATTGAGCACGCCGACTTCCCGCGCCAGGCCCTTGAGGCTCAGGCAGTCGCCCCGGTTAGGGGTCAGATCGACCTCGACCGTATGGTCATCAAGTCCCATCCAGGCCCGAAAATCGTCACCCACCGGAGCATCGGCAGGCAGCACCAGAATCCCCGGGGAGTTCTCCTCAGCCAGACCCAGCTCGGAGGCGGAACAAATCATGCCCCGGGACTCCTGGCCCCGCAGTTTGGCTTTCTTGATCTTGAACACGTCCCCCGCAGCCTCACCCGGCAGCTCAGCGCCGACGCGGGCGAAAGGCACCTTCTGCCCTACCGCGACATTGGGCGCACCGCACACCACCTGTACCGGCTCACCGCTACCGTCGATCACCTGACACACACTCAGCTTGTCGGCATCAGGATGCTGCTGCTTGTCGACAACCTCGGCCACCACCACGCCGCTGAAGGCCGCCGCCACCGCTTCAATACCATCCACTTCCAGGCCGGCCATTGTGATCTGATCGGCCAGCGCCTGTACGCCCAGCTGCGGCGAGACCCACTCGCGCAGCCACTGTTCGGAAAATTTCATGACTTATCCTGTGTTCTGCTGATGCGAGCGATTCAGGCGAACTGACGCAAGAAGCGCAGATCGTTATCGAAGAACATGCGCAGGTCATTCACGCCGTAGCGCAACATGGCCAGGCGCTCAGCCCCCATGCCGAAAGCAAAGCCGGTGTAGCGTCCGGCATCGATACCCGAATGGCGAAACACCTCGGGATGCACCATGCCGCAGCCCATGACTTCCAGCCAGCCGCTTTGCGAACAGACCCGGCAACCGTCACCGGAGCACATCACACACTGGATATCGACCTCGGCGGAAGGCTCGGTAAAGGGGAAGTAAGAGGGGCGAAAACGCACCGAAAGGTCTTCCCG
>DXFC01000181.1 GCA_019114645.1 Candidatus Halomonas stercoripullorum | reverse complement strand
CAACACCAACGCCCTCATCGCCTCGTGCAATGCGCCTGACCTCAGCCCGCGCCAGTTCACGGCCATGACCCGCCTTGACCACAACCGCGCCCTGACCCAGCTGGCGCAGAAAACCGGCAAGCGCGTTACCGATATCGACAGCATGATCATCTGGGGCAACCATAGCGCCACCCAGTACCCTGATCTGGCCCACACCAAGGTAGACGGCAAGGCCGCTTTCGACCTGGTCGAGCGTGACTGGTACGAAAACGACTTCATCCCCACCGTGCAGCAGCGCGGCGCCGCCATCATCAAGGCGCGGGGGGCATCTTCCGCCGCTTCCGCCGCTTCCTCGGCCATCGACCACATGCGCGACTGGGCGCTGGGCACCGACGGCGTCGTCAGCATGGCAATTCCCTCCGACGGCAGCTACGGCATCGCCGAAGGCATCATCTACTCCTACCCGGTGCGTTGCCAGAACGGCGACTACGAGATCGTTCAGGGCCTTGAGATCGATGAGTTCAGCCGTGGCAAGATGCAGGCGACGGAAGACGAGCTGCGCGAAGAGCGTGCCGCTGTCGAGCACCTGCTGGGCTGATAGCCAGTAGTACCCGCGTGAGCGAACTGGAATAACAAAACCCCGGAAGCATGAACTGGCCTCCGGGGTTTTTATTTTCCTTAGTCTCTCAGGCTGATGATGCGCCAGCCACGGCGCTTGGCTTCTGCGCGCAGGGTGGGGTCGGGGTCTACCGCGACGGGGTTGTCCACCCGCTCCAGCAGCGGCAGGTCGTTGTGCGAGTCGCTGTAGAACCAGGCTCCGGCAAGGCTTTGTCGTTGCTCCGCTAGCCACGCTTCCAGGCAGGTCACCTTGCCTTCCCGGTAGCTCGGCACACCGCTTACCTTGCCGGTGTAACGGCCATCACGCATTTCCGGCTCCACTGCGATCAGGTGCTCCACCCCCAGGCGTTCGGCAATGGGGCCGGTGATAAAGCGGTTGGTGGCGGTAATGATCATTAGTGTATCGCCACGCTCACGGTGGTCGGCCAGCAAGGCCTCGCCCCGGGGCAGGATGTGCGGCTCGATCATCTCGGCCATGAACTGTCGGTGCCAGGCGGCCAGCTGCTCGGGGCTGTTCGCTGCCAGTGGCTCAAGGGCCACGGCGAGAAACGCCATGATGTCCAGCGTGCCGGCCTCGTAATCGGCCATGAAGCGGTCGTTGGCGGCGCGATAGGCCTCGGCATCCACGGCGCCCTGCTCCAGCAGGAACTCACCCCAGGCGTGATCACTGTCGGTGGCGATCAGGGTGTTGTCCAGATCAAAGATGGCCAAACTCACGGCGTACCCCTTGGCTATGGAAGAGAAAGCTGCCGATTATGGCAGAGAACGTGCATTCAAGGCAGTGCAGGCATGGCGGGCTCAATTGCCAAGCGTGTTGATGCCCTTCGCGCGCTTGTGGAAGAATGCAGTTAATCAAGTCTTGGTCAAAGGGTGACATCCGTGATCGACGCTGAGGGCTTTCGCCCCAATGTTGGCATCATTATCGCCAACCCCAAGGGGCAACTGCTTTGGGCGCGTCGGGTAGGACAGAATGCGTGGCAATTTCCCCAGGGGGGTATCAAGCCAAGCGAATCGCCACAGCAAGCGCTGTACCGTGAGCTGGAAGAGGAGATCGGCCTGACTGCTGCTGATGTCGAACTGCTTGCCTGTACCCGGGGATGGCTGCGCTATCGTCTGCCACGACGCATGGTACGCATGAATTCACGGCCGGTGTGTATCGGCCAGAAACAAAAATGGTTCCTGCTGCGAATGCGCTGTCAGGAGAGTCAGGTCTGTGTGGACGCCTCGGGCAAACCCGAGTTCGACCACTGGCGCTGGGTCAGTTATTGGTACCCGCTGGGACAGGTGGTGCCGTTCAAGCGTGAAGTCTATCGCCGTGCGCTAAGCGAGCTGTTGCCGCGGGCGCAGCGACTGGCTCGCGATGGCCGCTGATCCCAGCCAGGCAAGGAACAACACCCATGGAAAGCAAGACGCCGAAGCTTGAGTTATTGCGCCGGATTATTCAGGAGGTCAACACTGCGCGTAATCTCGATGCGGCGTTGGCGACCATGGTGCGCCGCATTCGCAAGGCGATGCGCACCGATGTGTGCTCATTCTATCTCTACGATGCCGAGCACGATGAACTGGTGTTGATGGAAACCATCGGCCTGCACAGCCAGGCGGTGGGGCAGGTCATCCTCGAAACGGGTGAGGGCCTCGTCGGCCTGGTGGCCGAACGCGAGGAGCCGCTTAACCTGGAGGAAGCGCACGCCCACCCCCGTTTCCTCTATTTCGCCGAGACCGGGGAAGAGCGCTACTCCAGCTTCCTTGGTGTGCCGATCATCCACCAGCGGCGCATGCTGGGCGTCCTGGTGGTGCAGCAAGCGGACAAGCGCCGCTACGACGAAGAGGACGAAGCCTTCCTCATCACCCTGGGGGCGCAGCTGGCCGGCGTGCTGGCCCATGCCCTGGCGACTGGTAGCATCAGCAAGCCGACCCAGCCCGGCAGGCAGGCGATGTTCACCGGTGTGGCCGCCTCGCCCGGCATGGCCATCGGCGAAGTGGTGGTGACGTCCCCGCTGGCCGATCTCGATAACGTGCCCGACTTGCTCCCCACCGATGTAGAGTACGAAATCGCCCGCCTCAAGGAAGCCATCGCCTGCGTACGTGAAGAGATCCGGGCGGCCGGAGAGCGCCTGGCCAGCCGTATCTCGGCGCAGGAGCTGGCACTGTTCGAGGTCTACCAGCAGATGCTCAGTGAGGCGGCACTCTCCAAGGAAGTGGAAAACCGCATCCGCGAAGGGCAGTGGGCCCCCGGCGCGCTGGCCGATGTGGTGCGCCGCCACGTGCAGTACCTGGAACGGGTCGATGATGACTACCTGAGCGAGCGCGCCGCCGACATTCGCGACCTGGGGCGGCGTGTACTGGTGCACTTGCAGGAGGAGAGCCCCCAGTTGCCCTCCAGTTTTCCCGAGCGCACCATCCTGGTCGGCGACGAAATCAGTGTCGCCAGCCTTGCCGAAGTCCCCCGGGAGCGCCTGGCGGGGCTGGTGTCGGTACGCGGCTCCAGCACTTCCCACGTCGCGATTATCGCCCGTGCCAT
>DXFC01000002.1 GCA_019114645.1 Candidatus Halomonas stercoripullorum | reverse complement strand
GTCTCGGAGCATGGGGTCACGCCCATCGAACGCTTCCACCTGCTGCTGCAGAGCCTGGCCGGCCAGCTGTCCGGGTACCCGGCAGGGACTCAGGCGGTGCGGCTGACGCATCATCGCATCCCGCCCAGCGGGAACCCTCACCAGCCTCTGGCTCTCGAGCTCGAGGCCCTCGTGGTGCAGAACGACCGCCAGCACGGTGACTACCTGCTGGTGGCACGCCACGATGAGCTGAACCACGCGCAGCTCTTCGCCGCGTAACCCTTCCTCACTACCCACCCCGACCGGGACATCGCTCCCGGAGGGGGGCGGTCTCGGTCATGTCCGGAGGTTCTGGTCATGACACACACTTCAGCAGCTGCCCTCCCGGCAGACTTGAAGTGACCCCCTCCATAGCTGCACAGGTTATAGTGCAGTAATCAGGAGGACGAGATGAGTAACGAACCCACCGTCAAACGCTGGACCGCCAAGCGCAAAGCCGCCGTGGTCATGGATATTTTCAAGGGCAAAACCACCGTCGCTGAAGTGGCTCGCCAGCATGACCTCACCGTCTCTGAGGTCGAAAGCTGGATTGAAGAGGCCCAGCGTAATATGGAAAACGGGTTCCGGGCCCGCCCCAAGGACATCCGTGAACAGTATGAGTCCGAACTGCGGGAAACCAAGGAGGCACTGGGCGAAGCTCACTTGCAGATCTACGCGCTAAAAAAGTTCAAGCGCCTGCTCGACGAGGACGAGAACTCGTGAGATCGCTGCAGGCGGAACTGGCCCAGGAAGGGCATGTGGTATCACTTTCCAAGCTATGCCAGTGGCTGAACCTTCCACGCCGGACGGTTTACTACAAGCCCAAGGTTCGTCAGCGTGTCATCAATCATGACCTGGCCATGCGTGTGAAGCTGGCTCTGGAGCGGTTTCCCACCTATGGCTACCGGCGTCTGGCCTGTGTCCTGGGTGAGAACCGTAAGCCGATCCAGCGCATCCTCCAGCTAAAGGGTTGGCAGGTACGTAAACGCCCGCAGGGCTTCAGACCTCGTGCCCGAAGTCTCCCATCCGTCGCCTCACGTCCGGACGAGCGTTGGGCGACTGATTTGACCCATGTATGGTGCGGCAAGGATCGACGTGCCAGCCTGGCGGTGATTATCGACTGCTGCACGCGTGAGATCCTTGGCTGGCGATTATCGGACAATGGCAGCAGCAAGACCGCCGAAGCCGCGCTGGAAGAAGCTCTGGTGCATCGATTCGGCGCGTTAGGGCGCATTCATCAGTCACTGGCGCTGCGCTCAGATAATGGCCTGGTCTTCAGCAGTCGGCACTATACGGCGACGGTGAAGGCCTACGGGCTTACCCAGGAGTTCACGACACCATACACCCCGGAGCAAAACGGGCTGGTCGAGCGCTTCTTCCGATCATTGAAGGAAGAATGCATCTGGCAGCATCGGTTCGAATCGTTGGGCCAGGCCCGAGCGGTAATCGGCCGCTGGATCCAGTACTACAACGAAGAGCGGCCACATCAGTCGTTGGGCTATGTGGCACCCCGAGCACATCCATTATTAGCGGCGTAGGGTGTGCAGAAACCAGGGGGTCATTACAAGACAAACGCAAAAAAGAGGGGTTTGGTAGGCCATTCGCCTTGGTGGGCCGTTCACAGTTCTGCCTAGTCTCCCGCCTGGTGTAAAATGAGCGACATGATTATTTTTGTGAGGCGCCAGCGTGCACCCTACCAATGAGCTGGTTCTGGCCAGCAGTAATCCAGGCAAGATCCGTGAGTTTGGTCAGCTATTCGCCGACCTGGGGCTGCGTGTGCGTCCTCAGTCGGATTTTGGTGTGGTCGACGTCGAGGAAACCGGACTCACCTTTGTCGAGAATGCGTTGCTCAAGGCGCGTGAGGCTAGCCGTATCAGCGGCTTGCCGGCGCTGGCCGATGACTCGGGGCTTGAAGTCGATGCCCTGGCGGGGAAGCCGGGCATCTATTCGGCCCGCTACGCCGGTGAACCCAAGAGTGACGAGCGCAACAACGCCAAGTTGCTGGAGGAGTTGGCTGAAATAACCGGAAAGGCCCGCAGTGGTCGCTACTGGTGTGCTCTGGTCTACCTGCGTCATGCCGATGATCCGGTGCCGCTGATGGTTCAGCGCAGCTGGGAGGGGCAGATTCTCGAAGCGCCGCTAGGTGAGGGGGGCTTTGGTTATGACCCCTTGTTCTGGCTGCCTGAACTTGGCAAGAGCGTGGCGCAGCTGGATGCTGAAGAGAAGAACCGCCTGAGCCATCGCGGTCGTGCCCTGTTAGCCATGGCGACAGCGCTACGCGACGCGTTGGCACGCTGAGATGCCAAGCCAAGCCTATAACGGCAAACCGTTGCCTCCTTTGGCCCTCTATGTGCATCTGCCCTGGTGCGTGCGCAAGTGCCCCTATTGCGACTTCAATTCCCACGGCGTAGGGCGCGGCGCCGAGCTACCGGAAGCGGAATACCTGGCTGCCCTGCTCGACGACCTTGATGCCGACTTGCCGCTGGTGGCCGGCCGACCGCTAGTGAGTATTTTCTTCGGCGGCGGTACTCCAAGTTTGATGTCGGCGGAGTTCTATTCGCGCTTTCTCGCTGAATTGGCTAAGCGTTTGTCGCTGGCGGGCAACATCGAGATCACCCTGGAAGCCAATCCCGGTACCGTTGAACGTGGCCGCTTTCTTGGCTATCGCCGGGCCGGGATCAACCGGCTCTCCTTGGGGGTACAGAGCTTCCAGGGGGATCAGCTCAGGGCGCTGGGACGCATTCACAGCGGTGACGATGCCGAGGCCGCCGTGGAAGAGGCCCGTGCCGCCGGTTTCGATAACCTCAATCTCGACCTGATGCACGGCCTGCCGGGGCAAACGCCGGAACTGGCTCTGTCCGATCTGGAACGTGGTCTGGCGCTGGCGCCGGAGCATCTCTCCTGGTATCAGCTCACGCTGGAGCCCAACACCGAGTTTCATTCGCACCCGCCGCCGTTGCCGCAGGAAGAGATCCTGTGGGAAATTCAGGATCAGGGGCATGCGCGCCTCGAAGCGGCGGGGCTTTCACGCTACGAGATTTCCGCTTATGCCTGCCCCGGGCGACAATCGCAACATAATCTCAACTACTGGCGTTTTGGCGATTATCTGGGCATTGGGGCCGGTGCCCATGGCAAGCTGACCTGCGTCGAGGATACCGGCCGGTGGCGCATCGAACGCCGCTGGAAGACCCGCCAGCCCGAAGCCTACCTGGCTCGCCGCCACGACCTGCGAGGCTTTGTCGCCGGGCGCAATGAAGTCGTTGACGCTGAATTGCCGCTGGAGTTCTCCATGAATGCGTTGCGGTTGGTGGAAGGTGTACCGCTCTCTGACTGGCAGGCGCATACTGGAAGAGCTATGACGTTGCTTGAAAAGCGGCTTGGCGCGGCACGCAATAAAGGACTTCTTGTGGAAGATGTCACCAGGCTGCAAGCTTCGTCACAAGGTTTATTATTCTTGAATGAACTGCTGGCACTGGTGAGTGATGCCGGCGGTAAGTAAACCCGACCCTCTATCGTATATCACAAGGAGTGATAATCTATGATCAAGGCTTCCCGACTGGTTGTTCCGCTGGCGGCCGGCTTGCTGATGGTTGGCTGTGCCTCGACTGACCCCTACTCGGGTCAAACCCAGCGTTCGAGTACTGCCACCGGCACCGGTATTGGTGCGGCGGTAGGGGCTGCGGCAGGGGCGCTTTCCGGTAGTGGCAGCACCAGCCGTCGTGACCGTGCGTTGATTGGCGCGGCGGTGGGCGCGGCGGCCGGGGCGGGTATTGGTGCCTATATGGACCGCCAGGAGCAGGAACTGCGCGACAGCATGCGCGGTACCGGTGTCGATGTGGAGCGTCGTGGTGACGATATCGTGCTCAATATGCCGAGTAGCGTCACCTTTGGCTTTGACTCCAGCGAACTCACGGTGCAGGCGCGTAATGCCCTTAATGATGTGGCCAACATCCTGACTCAATATACCGATACACGGGTCAACATCGTGGGTCACACTGACAGTACCGGTAGTGTGAGCTATAACCAACAGCTCTCCGAGCGGCGTGCTGAAGCGGTGGGCAACTACCTGGCTCAATCTGGTGTGATGCGCAACCGCCTTTACATGACCGGTAGTGGGCCGCACCAGCCGGTGGCGAGCAACGCGACCGAAGAAGGGCGTGCACAGAACCGCCGTGTGGAAATTACCCTCTCGCCGATACAAGAACAGTTCCAGTAATCCTATCTGGCTGATATGTGTTGGGCCCGTTGCCACCCTGGCGACGGGCCCCTGCTGGGCAGAGATGCCTAAGGGAGCAGATTCAGTCCCTACGGCGGAGCGAACGAATCAGGTGTCGAGACGGGCACCAATGAACTGACGCAAGCGCTGCAGCATCAACGCTGCTGGCTGGCCCAGGCAAGCTATCGGTGTTCCTCGCAACGCGTCGGCGCTTAGTTCTGCTCCCACTCCTGCCAGTGCCAGCGGGCAATCGATGGCCAGTACCAGGCGCTCCAGTTGCTGTCGTTGCGCTGCAG
>DXFC01000023.1 GCA_019114645.1 Candidatus Halomonas stercoripullorum | reverse complement strand
CTGGCGCGGATCGTTGATCTTGAACTCTTCAATGCCAAACTCGACGCAGTTGTCATCCAGCGTCTGTACCTGGATCAGCGATACCGGATCCTTGATGCCCGCATTACCCTCGGCGCGCTCCACCACCGTCGTCGGCACGTTATGGTCAGGAGTTGCCAGGTTGGCATCAAGACGCCATGGCTTGCGCCCGGCCAGGCGCAGCCCTTCAAAAGCCTGAGGCGACGTCACCTCATGCAGCAGCTGGCGATCAATGTAGATCAGTGCGGTGCCGTCATCGCGCTCCTTTACCAGGTGCTGCGACCACAGCTTGTCATAAAGTGTCTGGCCTGCCATCTCAACTCTCCCCGGGCGCTAAGCCCTAGTGTTTTATTGTCAACCAGTCTTGCTCGACTCGACCATAAAAGCAATTCATGTTATTTATGGATTGGATTCCACAAAGGAATACGAGATCTTGGATACCCAAAGTCTGCAAGCCTTTCTTGCCGTAGCGGAAAGCGACAGCTTCTCCCGCGCCGCCGAGCAGCTGCACCTGACCCAACCGGCGGTCTCCAAGCGCATCGCCACGCTGGAAACACAAATCGGCGCACGCCTGTTTGATCGTATTGGCCGCCGCGTGACGCTCACCGAAGCCGGCCAGATACTGTTACCCCGGGCACGCCAAATCCTGATCATGGTAGATGACAGCCGCCGGGCATTGGCCAATCTTGAAGGTCAGATCGCCGGCAGTCTCACCTTGGCTACCAGTCACCACGTCGGTCTGCATCGGTTACCGCCCCTCCTCAAAGTCTATACCCGCACCCATCCGGAGGTACGTCTCGACCTGCGCTTTCTCGATTCGGAACAGGCCTATCAGGGCGTGCTGGATGGCGAACTGGAAATCGCCGTCGTGACGCTTTCGCCCCATCCCGACCCACAGCTTGACGTGGTGCCGATCTGGAACGACCGCCTGTGCTTTGTCTGTGCGCCTGATCATCCACTAACCCGGCACGGCCGCCTGACACTGCCAGACCTGTGCCGTTTCGATGCGGTCCTGCCCGGCCCCATGACCTTCACCCGCAGCCTGATTGAATCGCGCTTTGCCGCAGCCGGTCTCTCTTTATCGGTGGGGCTCTCTACCAACTATCTCGAAACACTGAAAATGATGGCCTCTATCGGGCTCGGCTGGAGCCTGTTGCCAGAGCGTCTGATAGGTGGAGAACTGCATGAACTGGAGGTTGAACATCCGCCAATCCAGCGCCAACTGGGTTACGTGATTCACCGTAGCCGTACGCTCTCCAATGCCACACAGGCGATGCTGGCGATGCTCAACACCGCCTGTGAACACACCAGCCACAGCCGGTAGCATCGCTAGATAATATATAACCCGCCCAGCCTGACCCGGAGCTGCATGCCCTGTGACCATACCTGATTCCCGCGCCACAACCTTGCGCCATGCATTGGCCGGCACACTGATCTTGCTGGGGTTATTGCTCCAGGTATTCAGCTTCGCCGGATTTGTGCCGATTCCCAACGGGGTGGGTTACGCCCTGTGGCTGGGTACGCTGCTGCTGTGGCGCGATATACCCCGCCGCACCCGCTGGCAAGCCAGTGCTTTGGTGATTATCGGCCTCGGCTCGTTGCTGTTGGCAAACTGGCGCTATGCCGCCGAGGTCGACTGGCTGGCCGTGACCGGAGGCAATACCTATGTCGTGGCCATGCTGGTGGGGGTGAGTTTCATCAGCCTGATCGGTAACCGTAGCGGTTCAAAGCGCTCTTTAGGCCGCCCAGTCACCGGGCGCCGCGGCACCCTGGGCACCTGGCTGGGCGTCCACCTGCTCGGCAGCATCCTCAACTTATCGACCGTCTTCATGATTGGCGATCGTCTCGCCCGCCGTGGCCCGCTCTCCACGCCGCAACTGCTGGCGCTGAATCGCGGACTCTCCAGCGCCGCGCTATGGTCACCGTTTTTCGCTTCCATGGCGGTGATGATGACTCTCGCTCCCGGCATGGAGTACCCCTACATTCTGGCTACCGGGCTGCCCTTGGCTTTAGCCAGCGGCATGCTGGCGACACTGGGGCTAGCGCGACGTTTCTATCTGACCGACGTGGCAGGCTTCTCGCTTTCACCCCGCAGCCTGCTGCTGCCGGCAGCAATGGCCGCGCTGGTGATGTTGTTTCACTTCCAGCTTACTCCCCAGCTCACCATCGTCAGCATCATCACCTTTCTGCTGCCCGGCGTGGCATTAGCCAGTAACCTGCCCGCCGGACTGCGCTGGACATGGCGCCGGGTGCGCCAACACAGCGTGACCCGCCTGCCCGCCATGCGCGGCGAGATCGCCCTGTTTCTCTCGGCGGGCCTGCTGACCCTGGGGCTTTCCACCTTTGTCAGCGCCGCAACGGGCAGCGAATGGAAGCTGTTCACCCACTTCGGTTCGACCCAGGCCGTGATCAGCTTTCTCGCCATCGTGACCAGTGCCATAGCAGGGCTGCATCCGATCATCGGTGTTTCGGTACTCGCCTCAATGCTGGAACTGCACGGCAGTGAACAGACCCTGTTCGCCTTTACCGGCCTCGCCTCCTGGTCAGTGGGCACCGCCGTAGGCCCGCTGTCGGGTATCAACCTGTCACTACAGGGGCGCTATGGCGTCAGCGGTTATCGCATGATGCGGCATAACCTCGGCTACGCGCTGGTGCTCAGTGGCTTGGTCGTCTGCGCCATTCTGTTGCTCAACAGGTGGCTGTAATAGCCAGCTATTATTATTGCGACACGCGCACGAAGTAGCGGTGGCCACACTGGTGACACGGCTCGATGAGGGTGACGCCTTCGAGATCCACCTCGGCATCACAATGCACACAGGCCATGCGTCCCGGCACTGCCATTTCACCTTCGCAGTAGTCGGCCCGGGCGGCTTCAAGGTCTTCATTGAGCCGCACGCTGTCGACTACGCTGCGGTCGGCAATCGAGAGTAGCGACTCCGCTACGCGCCGGGAAAGCTGGTCGAGGTCGATGCCCAACCAGGTGGCGACGCTGCGCCCGCCTTCGCGCAGATAGCGCCGCAGGTCGACCAGGTCACGTTCCACCCAGGCACGTAGCAGGGCCAGCTCGTCCTTGGTGTACTCCTGCAGCTCGGCTTCAAACTCGACCGCATCGTCCAGCTCACGCTGCAGCGTTTCCCAGTTCAGCTCACTGCTGCCTTCACGCAGACGGGCCAGCATACGCTCATAGCCTTCACGCAGCCGGTTTTCACGTTGGGTATCATGGCGTTCGCTCATGATCATCTCCTTGATGCATGGTGATCAGGCCGGGCATGACCGGACCCACCTTACTAGGGTATCCTTGGTTACCATTTAGACGCCATTAGACCGCCAGTTCAACGTTCCCTGTTGAATCAGTAAGCGCTGACTGACGCCGGTCAATTTTCCGCGGACCCGCACGGTCTACCGTGCCCCGAACACCTAAGGTCAATTCGAAAGCCGATGGACGCACAGTACAAGCCCTTTGAAATCGAACGCGACGCCCAGCAGTATTGGGACAAGAACCAGTGCTTCAAGGCGGTGGAGGACGCCACCCGAGAGAAATTCTACTGCCTGTCGATGTTCCCTTACCCCAGCGGCAAGCTGCACATGGGGCATGTGCGCAACTATACCATCGGCGATGTGGTATCCCGCTTCCAGCGCATGCAGGGCAAGAATGTACTGCAGCCCATGGGGTGGGACGCCTTCGGCATGCCGGCAGAGAACGCCGCCATCCAGAACCAGGTACCGCCCGCCAAGTGGACCTACGCCAATATCGATTACATGCGTGACCAGCTCAAGGCGCTGGGTTTTGCCTATGACTGGAGCCGCGAATTCGCTACCTGTGATGTCAGCTACTACCGCTGGGAGCAGTGGTTTTTCGCCAAGCTGGTCGAAAAAGGCCTGGTCTACAAGAAGATGTCCACCGTCAACTGGGACCCGGTGGACCAGACGGTACTGGCCAACGAGCAAGTCATCGAAGGCCGTGGCTGGCGTTCCGGTGCCCTGGTGGAGCGCAAGGAAATCCCGCTGTGGTTCCTCAAGATCACTGACTATGCCGAAGAGCTGCTCACCGATCTCGACAAGATCGAGTGGCCCGAGCAGGTCAAGACCATGCAACGCAACTGGATTGGTAAATCCAGAGGCATCGAACTCAGTTTTGATATCAAAAACAGCGACGGCAGCGCCGCCGAGCCGCTCAGCGTCTATACCACCCGCCCCGATACATTGATGGGTGTCACCTATATGGCGGTAGCTGCCGGACATCCACTGGCCAAGGCGGCAGCTCGAGACAATGCCGAGCTGGCTGCTTTCTGCGATGAGTGCATCCGTGGCGG
>DXFC01000180.1 GCA_019114645.1 Candidatus Halomonas stercoripullorum | reverse complement strand
ACAGCGCTGACTTCCATCGACCAGGAAGTGATGATGACGGTTATCGGTAACTTACTGGATAATGCTTGTCATGCAGCGGGGGAGAATGGCCAGGTGCGGCTGTTCTTCACTGATCTGGGTGAGCAGTTACTTATCGAGGTGGAGGACAACGGCCCGGGAGTGCCGCCCGGGTATGTCGAGACAATCTTCGCAGAGGGTTTTTCCACCAAGCCGGGCAAGCACCGCGGGATCGGGTTGGCGCTGATCAAGCGGCTGTGTCTTGAACATGGTGGTGAAATAACTCTAGAGGAGGGCGAACTGGGCGGAGCATGCTTTACGGTGGTGCTCGACCGTTCGCTGTGTCAACTCCACACAATAACGACAACTACTCTGGGGGAGAGATGCACACTGCACAGCGGAAGTCCCAAACGCATGGGATCTTGATCGTCGAGGATGACTTCCGGATTGCCGAAATTCATCGCGCCTTTATCGAACATAGCGAGGGTTTCGCCGTAGTGGGCATGGCCCGCAACGGGGCTGAGGCACGTGAATTGATGACCCGCCATGGCCACGCCGTGCACCTGGTGCTACTCGATGCCTATCTACCCGATGTCAACGGTCTGGAACTGCTCTGGTCGTTGCGCCATGAGCATCAGCATGTCGACATTGTCATGGTGACTGCCGCACGCGAGGTGGACACTATTTCCGAGGCGCTGCGCGGCGGTATCTTTGATTATCTGATCAAGCCTGTCGAAGCGATGCGCATGCAGCAGATGCTGGATCGCTTCCGCCGCAAACGTGAGGCGCTGGCCGCACGTAGTGAACTGAGTCAAGAAGAGCTCGACAACGCTCTGGCCCGGTTGCGCCCGGAAGGTACGTCCGGCGCTAGTGCCCGTAGCTTGCCGAAGGGGATCGATAGACTGACGCTGCGAGCCGTGGTGGCGGCGCTGGAAAGCGCCGGCAGACCCTTGGCCGCGATGGAGGCAGCTCGCGCCATGGGCGCCAGCCGCTCTACGGCCAGGCGTTATCTCGAATTTCTGGTGTCGGCTCAGGTCGTCGCGGCCGAGCTGGGCTATGGTGATGTGGGCCGACCGGAGCGGCGTTATCACCTGGTGGGAGATGCCTCGCCTTGGTGCGACGATGCGTAACCGTACTGCCTCCTGGCGGTGTCGAGCTTATCGATGCGCCGATGGTTGGCGTGAGCAAAATGAACATAATGGCCATAAAAAACTATTTGTTCCTAATGGGCATAAGGTTGCTCGATGCTTAGCGGCCCCCTAACGTTTCATGTGTAACCAATCGATAACAACGATATAAGGAGAACGACATGACTGCCAAGTTTCCTTTTTCTCGTATAAGCGCCATCGTGTTGCCACTTGCGGCAGTGGTCGGTCTGAGTACTGCCGCTCAGGCTGATGACTGGTCACCGACGCGTAATATCGAATTTATCGCTCCGGCTAATCCCGGCGGTGGCTGGGATACGCTGGTACGTACCACATCACGGGTGATCCAGGAAGAGGGCCTGGCAGAGCGCAGCTTTGGCGCCATCAACGTACCGGGTGGCGGCGGCGCCGTGGCCTGGGCGCAGATTGCACGCGATGCAGGGAATCCTCATAAGTTGTTTGCGACAAGCCCGCCCATCATTCTTGTGCCTCTGGCCGGCACTTCACGCTATGACCATAACGACTTTACCCCTATTGCTCGCTTGATCACCGACTATTCGATCGTATTGGTACCGGCGGATTCCGAATATGAGTCGCTCAATGATCTGATCGACGCTATACGCAGCAATCCAGGCCTCAGTGTGGGGGGTGGCAGCGCCCCGGGTTCGATGGACCATATCTCCATGGCGGGAATGGCTTCGGCAGCTGGCCTCAACGCTTCAGATATCAACTATGTGCCGTTCTCGGGCGGTGGCGAGGCGATGACCAACCTGATGGGGGGACATATTGAAGCGGTTATTACCGGTGCCGGTGAGGCCTCGGGTCAGCTTGGCGAAGGTAGCGATGTCCGGGCTATCGGGGTTTCCGCTCCTGAGCGTATAGGTGGTGTACTGGCCGAAGTGCCGACTTATCAAGAGCAAGGTATCGATTACACTTTTGACATCTGGCGCGGTGTGATGGGGACTCCGGATATGCCAGCCGAGGCGGTTGCCTATTATGAAGACCTGTTCGCCCAAATGCTGGAGACAGAGGGTTGGCAGCAGGCCCGCGATCAGCTTGGCTGGATTGATGCCTATCAGAACAGTGAAGAATTTGGTGCCTTCCTTGATGAGCAGAAAGAACAGTTCAGCGATGTACTGAGCGAACTGGGCTTGCTGGGGGGATAACGATAATACAGGCGTTAGGTGATTGGCATGGGTTTCGCATTGCGGAGCCCATGCTCCCCCTAACGCAATACTTGGCCTCTAAAGCGTGTGTTTTACGGCTGCGGATAGATCCTTATGACAAGATTTAATACCAATCAGGTACTGGGACTGATTATTGCCTTGGTGGCAGCAGGCTATCTTGCGATGGCTTTTCAGATTCCCAACTTTGCCCTGCCTCGGCCGATCGACTCTGATTTATTTCCCAAGGTGTTGGGCTTCACTCTGTTCGGCTTGGCAGTACTGCTGTTCCTGGAAAAGCCCAAGGATCAGGACATACCCGATGAGCTTGATTCAGAAGAGCAGGCAAAACCGTTACTGCTGCGTCCTTGGTCCCGAATTGTCATCACCTCGCTGGCTATTGCAGCCTATGCTCTGCTGCTCGTGCCGCTTGGCTTCGTGCTGACTTCGCTAACACTCTCCTTCAGTCTGGCCTGGTATTTCGGTTATCGGCGCCATAGCGTCAACTTGGCCACTTCGGCTGGGGTAGTGCTGGTGCTATACCTGACTATGACCCGTGGCATGGACGTTTATCTGCCGCCGGGCATTTTACCGTTCTGATCTGCCACGCCTACATTTGGCGCGCCCACTTTATCGCCAGTAGTAGACAGTAGTCGCCAGTGAGAGAAAAATTATGGATGCCTTCAATAACCTGATGTATGGCTTCGGCATCGCGCTGGAACCTATTAATATTGTTTACGTTTTCGTCGGGGTTTTTGCCGGCACTATTATCGGCATGCTGCCCGGGCTAGGGCCGATTAGCGCTTTGGCTTTGATGATTCCGCTAACATTCGCCATGGAGCCTTCGTCAGGTCTGATTCTAATGGCGGGGGTATATTATGGCGCGATTTTTGGCGGCTCGACCTCATCGATTCTGCTCAACGCGCCAGGGGTGGCCGGTACCGTGGCGACCGCCTTCGACGGTTATCCGCTAGCACGCAAGGGGCAGGCGGGCAAGGCGCTGGCTATTGCGGCCTATGCCTCCTTCCTCGGCGGTACCATCTCTGTCGTTTTCCTTATGTTGGTAGCACCCGTGCTGGGTAAATTTGCGGTGAGCTTTGGCCCCGCAGAATACTTCGCCTTGATGGTACTGGGCCTGACCGCCGTCGTTACCCTCTCTGACAAGTCGTTGGTCAAGGGCCTGATAGCGGCTGTGGTCGGCATGATGATCTCGATCATGGGGATCGATCTGCAGACCGGTACCGAGCGCTATACATTTGGCTCTGCACATCTTCTTGACGGCATCGATTTTCTGGTGGTCGCGCTTGGAGTATTTGCTTTGGCCGAGGTGTTTTACATGTTGCTCAGTGGCGGCGGTGGCGAGAAACAGCCCCGTAACCGAGTCGGCTCGCTGAAACTTTCCAAAGGTGAAGTCAAGGATATCGCGGGTCCGATCGGTCGCAGTTCGCTCCTGGGTTTCTTCGTTGGGGTATTGCCGGGGGCGGGAGCCACAGTGGCGTCATTTCTTGGCTACGGCATGGAAAAGCGTATCGCCAGGGATCCTGAAACCTTCGGCAAAGGAAACATCAAAGGGCTGGCGGCGCCTGAAGCGGCCAATAATGCGGCTTGTACCGGCTCCTTCGTGCCGCTGCTGATCTTGGGGGTACCCGGCTCAGGTACTACGGCCGTGTTACTCGGCGCTCTACTGGTGATGGGGGTCTCCCCCGGCCCCATGATGCTCGAGCAGCGTCCCGATGTCTTCTGGGGCGTGGTGGCTAGCATGTATATCGGCAATATCATGTTGCTGGTACTCAACCTGCCGCTGATTCCATTGATTGCCAAGATTCTCGATATGCCGCGTGCGCTACTGCTGTCGCTGATTCTGATCTTTTGCATGATCGGGGTATACGGTACGAGTTTCAGCGTGTTCGACTTGATGCTCCTGCTGGGTTTTGGTCTGCTGGGGCTTGGCATGCGCCTTTTCGGCTTCCCCGCCGCCCCACTGATCCTGGCGTTGATTCTTGGCAATATCATGGAGGAATCCATGCGCCGGGCGCTGCAAATCTCTGGTGGCGACTGGTCGATATTCATCGACAAGCCGATCTCACTGGCATTGCTGAGTATTGCCGTGCTTTCGCTACTGCTGCCGCTCGCCAAGCAGATGATCAGCAGGCGCCACGGTAAAAAATAACATACGCCGACCGAGAAGGGCGCCGGGAGTCGGCACCCCTGGCCAAGCAGGAGACAGGGTGTTGATGGGCTCGGCCAGGGCCACCATGAAGTATTCGCCTGGGGCAGCATCGACAAGTCGACTGTCACTGGCCGGATTGCCGATTTTCGCTACACTGGGATTGAAAGATGTCGATTCTAACCAACAGCAAGGAGAGCTGCATGCGCAGTATTATCTATATCATCGGCCTGATCGTGGTGGTTCTATTCATCTTGTCCATGCTGGGGCTGCGATAAGACCGCTGCATAAGGAGGCTTGCATGAGCGACATCTTACGTTGTCATGGCTAGATCCTTAGTCTCTTGTGCATTCCGTGGATGATGCGGCTTACCATCTCTGCATACTGGCTGGGGATCGCGCTGTTACTTTTGCTGTTATGTGGCTGCGTTGCCCGAGTGGCACCACCCGCACCACAGACACTGGCGCAGCCTGTCGATATCTATCTACTTGATCACGGTCGCCATGCCAGTTTGCTGCTGCCGCATGAAAAGGGGGGGGGTGCGCTATAGCTATGGTGACTGGCGCTGGTATGTAGAAGGGGATCAGCGGTTCTGGACAGGTGCCGCAGCGATGTTGTGGCCAACCAAAGCAGGATTGGGCCGTGGCCACTTTTCGCATGCTGACTTGCCCCACGACATCGACTTGCTGGCTCCTGAGGGGCTGGACGAAGTCTATGTGCTGCAGGCAGAGCTGCAACAAGTCAGGCTGTTGCAGCGACAGCTTGATCGCCACTTTGCGCGCCAAGCTTTTTTTACACCGGTATACAGCGCCACACATGGACTGGATTTTGTGCCGTACCCACGCCGTTATACCGCCTTTCACCAATCCAACCTGAAGGTGGCACAATGGTTGCGCGTACTGAATATGCAAATCACGGGCTCGCCTTGGCTCTCCAATTGGGAAGTGGAGGGGGATGAAGCGGCGTTCCAGCGATGACCATACTTGATTAACCGGAGGGTTTTCCATGCCCGAAGCAACCGAGACGAACGAGACGCCACTCTATCGGGACAGACGCATCATGGCGTTGGTGGTGATCGCGATACTGGCGATTTTGTGGGCAATCTTTGCTCACAATAGTGCAGGCAACCAACGTGAACGCAGCGCTGCTCTGGAAGAGAGATTGGTCACGCTGGAGAGTGAGCACGCGATGCTGCAGCAAGATCTGCAGGAGCGCAATCAGGCGGGCGAAGAGATTGAGACACTGCAGGCGCAGGTCGCATCGCTTGACGAGGAGCGGCTATCGATGGAAGCCACTCTGGCTGAGGAGCGGCAGGCGAGAAAAGATGAGGTGGAACGCCTGAAAGACGAAGCTGCGACCGAGTCGGAGCGGCTTCAGGGCTTGCAAGAAGAGCGGGCGACGCTGGAACAGGACGTTGAAGCAGCACGAAGCGACCATGCGGAACTTGAAGAGCAGATGGCGGCCCTGCGGGAAGAGCTGAATAGTGCCAACCAGGCTCGCAGTGAAGCCGAGGCGGCTGTTGAAGCGAGTCAGGCGGAATTGCAGGAACTGGAGAGCGCCCGTCAACAAGCCGATGAACAACGCCAGCAAGCAGAAGCCGAGCGTGAACAAGCCGGAATGCAACTGGAAGAGTTGCGCAGTGAAACGGCTGCCGCCGAGGAGCGCTTTGCTACGCTCAATACAGCACTCGATGAACGGCAAGCCACCCTGGAAGCCGTGGAGAGTGATATTGAGGCTTTGGAATCCTGGCGCAGCGAAGCCGAGAGTGAAGTCACCCAATTACGTGAGCAGCGTGACTCGACCGCTTCGGAGCTTGAAACGACACGTCAGGAGCTCACTCAACTGCAGGATGAGATCGACGCGGCTCGCAATCACCTTGAGCAGCTCGAGAGTCAGCTCGAAGAGCGCGAGCAGCAGCTCCAGCAGGTCGAGTCGCAGTTGGCTGAGTGGCGTGAGAGGCTGAACCGTCTTGATCTGGGCCAGGGCGCGGCACAGGCACAGAACCAGAGAGGCGGGAGCCAAGGAGAGGCTGAAGACCAGGCGAGCCAACAAGAAGCTGAAGCCGGGCAGGCTGACCAAACGGACGAAGAGGGTCAGGCGGGCACAGAAGCAGCTTCCAGCAATTAGGCGATAATCACTCCACAGACGGCGAGCCATGGCTCGCCGTCTGTGGTTATGGGCATGTGACGTCGTCGCCACGTTATACTGTGTCATGTATGGTGAGCTTAACGCGTCGCTAAGCGAAACAAGGAGTCAATTGTGATCGAAGGGGTCAAGCACATAGTCGCCGTGGCATCCGGCAAGGGTGGGGTGGGAAAGTCTACCGTCACCGTCAACCTTGCCCTGGCTATGGCTGCCGAGGGTTACCGGGTCGGTATTCTGGATGCCGATATTCATGGCCCGAGCCAGGCGCAGATGTTGGGAGTGGCGGAAGGTTCGCGACCCCAGCAGGAGGGGGCAAACAAGTTTCGTCCAATTGAAGCGCACGGCATACAGGCCATGTCGATGGCCTTCATGGTCGACACACGTGAGCCGATGGTATGGCGTGGCCCCATGATCGCAGGTGCCTTCCAACAGTTGTTGAATCAGACGGCATGGCAGAATCTGGATGTGCTGTTTATCGATATGCCGCCCGGTACCGGTGATATTCAGCTGACGCTGGCACAGCAAGTGCCGGTGAATGGTGCTGTGATCGTGACCACGCCGCAGGATATCGCGCTACTCGATGCGCGCAAGGGCATCGAGATGTTCCGCAAGGTGCATGTGCCGGTTCTGGGTGTGGTCGAGAACATGAGCCTGCATGTTTGCTCGAACTGTGGTCATAGCGAGCCGGTTTTTGGTGAGGGCGGGGGTGAGCGTATCGCGGCGGAATACGAGACGAACGTGCTGGGCCGCTTGCCGTTGACCATGTCGATTCGCGAGCAGGTGGATGGTGGTCGACCGACGGTGGTAGCCGAACCGGAGAGTGAAGTCACTGCTACCTTCCGCAGCATGGCGCGTCAGGTAGCCGAGGCGCTCAAAGCGAAGCCCGATGAGGCAGGGCCCTCAATTTCCTTCAGCGAATAGACCCATGTCTGCGCGAGCGAAGGGCTGCCTTGCAGGGCGTTAAAGTGGCAGCGTGACGCCCGCCCCCAGGGCCGCTATGATAGCGGCCCTGTTACATGCTAATTCAGCACCATTCTCTTTCGATTTCGGTATTCATTTTCAGGACTTACCATGAGCATCAAGCCCGATAGCTGGATCCGCCGCATGGCCGAGCGGGAAGGCATGATTGAACCCTTCGAAGCCGACCAGGTGCGTTACGTGAACGACCAGCGGGTGATTTCCTACGGGACTTCCAGCTACGGCTACGATGTGCGTTGTGCCGACGAGTTCAAGGTATTCACCAATATTCACTCGGCGGTAGTTGACCCGAAGAACTTCGACGAAAGAAGTTTTGTCGACGTCAAAGGCGACGTCTGCATCATTCCGCCCAACTCCTTCGCGCTGGCACGCACCGTGGAGTACTTTCGCATCCCGCGGAGTGTGTTGACGATCTGCCTGGGCAAGTCGACCTACGCTCGCTGTGGCATCATTGTCAACGTCACCCCGCTGGAGCCCGAGTGGGAAGGGCATGTGACACTGGAGTTCTCCAACACGACCAACCTGCCGGCCAAGATCTACGCCAACGAGGGGGTAGCGCAGATGCTGTTCCTGGAGTCGGATGAGGTGTGTGAGACCTCCTATAAGGACCGGGGCGGGAAATATATGGGGCAGAGGGGGGTGACGCTACCCCGCACTTGATCCCTACTCTTCATCCAGCTCTTCCGCAGCATCCGCGTGGGAGAGCCGTAGTCCTTGGGGCGGAAGTGGGGTACTGTCCAGCGTGGCAGTATCCCCTTCAAGTTGCAGGCGCCCTTCGAGAAACCACTTCACCGCAATGGGATAGATCAGATGCTCACGGGCATGCACCTTCTCCTTGAGGGTGGCTTCCGTTTCGTCAGCGCTGACTTGTACCACTGCCTGAATGACTACCGGGCCGCCGTCGAGCTCCTCGGTGACGAAATGCACGCTGCAGCCATGTTCACTTACCCCGTCGGCCAGCGCCTTGGCGTGAGTGTTCAGGCCGCGATAAGCGGGTAGCAGTGAAGGATGGATATTAAGCATGCGCCCGGCGAAGCGATGGACGAAACGGGCGGTCAGAACGCGCATGAAGCCAGCCAGCACCACCAGGTCCGGCTCGTGGCGCTCGATCACCTTGATCAGCGCGCCATCGTAAGCCTCGCGGCTCTCATATTCGGTGTGGGGCAACACCACAGCGTCGATGCCGGCGTCGCGGGCGCGCTGCAAGCCGTAAACGTCCGGCACGTTGGAGATGACAGCAACAATCTCGCCGCCTAGTCGCTCATGGGTCTGCTCGTCGATCAGCGCCTGCAAGTTGCCCCCGTGGCCGGAGATCAGCACCACGACACGGCGTGACTCGGTGGCTTCGGGGGTCAGTTCTTTGAGAGTGTCGCTGGTATAGGGGGTGTCAGTGCTCATGCCGGCAAGTTCTCCAGCTGTACCGTCTCCTGGCCCTCGGCACGGGCAATGATTTCACCGATGCGATAGACCGTTTCACCTTGGGCCTGTAGATGGGCGCGCGCGCGGTCGGCTTCGGCAGCAGGCACCACTACCACCATGCCGATGCCGCAGTTGAGGACACGGTACATTTCCAGATCGGCTACGTTGCCCTGTTGCTGTAGCCAGTCGAACAGCGCCGGGCGCTGCCAGCTCTTCACATCGATACGGGCCGCCAGGGTTTCCGGCAGTACGCGCGGGACGTTTTCCAGCAGGCCCCCGCCAGTGATGTGTGACAGGGCGTGTACCGGAATGCCACTCTCCTTGATCAGTGACAGCAGGGGCTTGACGTAGATACGGGTGGGAGCGAGCAGGGCATCGCCCAGGGATTGGCCATCCAGTGCCATATCCAGTGAAGCACCGCTGACTTCCAGAATCTTGCGGATCAGAGAGTAGCCGTTGGCGTGTGCTCCGCTGGAAGCGATGCCCAGCAGGATGTCGCCTTCAGCGACTTTACTGCCATCAAGGATTTCCGATTTTTCCACCACGCCGACACAGAAACCGGCCAGGTCGTAATCGCTACCCGTATACATGCCGGGCATCTCGGCGGTTTCGCCACCCACCAGGGCGCAGCCGGCCTGCTCGCAGCCTTTGCCGATACCGGTGACGACACTCGCTGCAATGTCGACATCCAGCTTGCCCGTGGCATAGTAGTCGAGGAAGAAAAGGGGTTCGGCACCGGCCACCACCAGGTCGTTAACGCACATGGCGACCAGATCGATACCGATACGGTCATGACGGTTCAGGTCGATAGCCAGGCGTAGCTTGGTACCTACGCCGTCAGTGCCGGACACGAGCACCGGTTCACGATAGCCTGTCGGCAATTGGCACAGACCACCGAAGCCGCCAAGACCGCCCAGCACTTCGGGGCGCAGGGTACGCTTGGCGACTCCCTTGATACGATCGACCAGCGCATTGCCGGCGTCGATGTCGACCCCGGCATCTTTGTAACTCAGTGAGGCCTTGGCGGAGCTGGAAGAGGAAGAATCGGTCATGACCTGTCCTGTATGAAAATCATGGTGAGTGCTCCGCCGCGGTATGCTCGAATATCGCGAATAGCCGTAGCGGAAGGCTGTGATGTAAGTAATAGTGGGCAAGATTGGGCCGGAATTGTAGCATCACGATGCAAGGCTCGCATCGTTGTAACAAGCGAACCAGGGAGACGGAATGCGCAGAGAGTGGTGGATACTGATCGGAGGGGTAGCCTTAATATGGCTGCTGTTCCAGCTGGAAGCGATGCTGATGCCGTTTATCGCCGGGATGATCCTGGCGTACTTGACCGACCCGCTGGCCAATCGGCTACAGCGGATGGGATTGTCACGTACCTTGGCGGTCAGTGGTGTTTTCCTGATATTGATACTGGTTCTCGGCGTGGCGCTGTTGGTGCTGATCCCCCTGGTGGTACAGCAAGTGCGTCAGTTGGGGCAACTCATACCGGGGATATTCGAGTGGGTGGAGACGTCCCTGGCACCGCAGATTCGTGCCTGGACGGGGGTGGATATGGCGGCTGACCTGGAGGACTTGCAGGAAGCGCTCGGACAGCACTGGCAGGATGCTGGAGGGTATCTGGCGCAATTCTTGGGTCAAATTGGACGCTCGGGTGCGGCGCTTCTGACCTGGGTCACCTATGTTGCCCTGATCCCCGTCGTCACCTTTTACCTGCTGCTCGACTGGAATCGGCTGTTGACCAATGTGCGCAATCTACTGCCACGCCACTGGGAGCCTGCGGCGGTACGTTTAAGTCAGCGTTGCGACGAGGTGCTGTCGGCTTTCCTGCGTGGTCAGCTACTCGTAATGCTGACACTGGGGGCTATCTATGCCGTCGGGTTGACCACAATGGGGCTACGCTTCGGTCTGTTGATCGGGATGATGGCGGGGTTGGCCAGCATAGTGCCGTTTCTTGGCTTTATCGTCGGCATCAGTGTGGCCTTGATTGTTGCGTTCTTTCAGTACGATACCTGGCTGGCGCTACTGGGTGTGGTGATTGTGTTCAGCATCGGTCAGGTGCTGGAGAGTGTGTTGCTGCAGCCCAAGCTGCTGGGTGATCGCATTGGGCTGCACCCCGTTGCGGTGATTTTCGCTGTATTGGCCGGCGGCACTCTATTTGGCTTCACGGGGGTGCTGCTCGCACTGCCGGCGGCGGCGGTGATCATGGTACTCTTGCGTGAGCTCAAGGATCGTTATGTCAGCAGTTCGTTATACGATGCTGAGCAGCATGATAGCCGCGATGAGGATACCGCATGAGTCGAGCGCCAGCGCAACTGCCTCTGGGGGTGGGACTGCGCGATGACGCCACGTTCGAAAGCTTCTATCCGGGAGCCAATACCAGCTTGATGAGCCGTATCGCCGGACAGCTCGATGCGGACGGTGAGCTTTTCCTGTATCTCTGGGGGGCGCCCGGTAGTGGTCGCAGTCACCTGCTGCAAGCCGCCTGCCATGAGGCGTCGAATCGTGATCTGC
This sequence comes from Candidatus Halomonas stercoripullorum, assembly GCA_019114645.1. Taxonomy (GTDB): domain Bacteria; phylum Pseudomonadota; class Gammaproteobacteria; order Pseudomonadales; family Halomonadaceae; genus Halomonas; species Halomonas stercoripullorum. Next base: position 7,451 of record DXFC01000180.1, on the reverse strand, counting down.
GCGCGCTCTATCTGCCCCTGGGCGAGCTGGGCCACTTCCCTCCGCTGATACTTGAAGAAATCGAACGGCTTGACCTGGTGGCTATTGATGATATCGACAGCGTGATTGGGCGCCCCCGTTGGGAAGAGGGGCTTTTTCATGCTTACAATCGCCTGCGCGACGCCGGCAAGCGGCTGGTAGTGGCAGCCAATGTGGCGCCGCGTCAGTTGCCGGTCAAGCTGCCGGACCTGGCTTCACGCCTGGCGTGGGGGGTCACCTTCCATCTGCAACCGCTGGATGATCTCGAGCGGCTGCATGCCTTGCAACTGCGTGCGCGTATTCGCGGCATGCAGTTGCCGGATGAGGTGGCACGCTACATTCTGCATCGGGGGCCACGCCGGCTCGATGAGTTGTTTGAAGAGCTCGCGACTCTGGACCGCGCTTCACTCTCCGCCCAGCGCAAGCTGACCATCCCCTTCGTCAAGCAGGCACTGGGCTGGTAGGGCAACTAGTGGGTAGCTCAGCGGCTCAGTACCACTTCAAGATGCTGCCCCTCACGCAGCGATACTTGCTGTAGCAATACTTGCCGCTGGCCAGTCGAGGGATTGACCATACTGCCTGAAACGTAAAACACGCCTGGCGGTAAACCCTGCAAGATAAAGTTTCCGTTACCGTCGGCACGAGCCGTGTGGGTGTATTCGCGTGCCCGTGGATCAGCCGGCTCTACCGCCTGTCCGGCCAGGGCGTGTTCAGCGGCTTCGGCGGAGTAGGTAGTGACTGGGGCAACGGCAATGGTTTCCCCGGCACCCGGTGTGCCGTTCAAATGAATGGTGCCGGATATCGCAGCGGTGCCGCGCTTTGGGAGAGCCGCATATTCAGCTGCGGGAAACGCAACTTGTCGGGCAATCCGGCCCGGTGATGGGGCGGGGACCTCCGTATCGGGGCGGGGCTCGGTGACATCAATGACTTCAATGCGCTCAGGCGGCGGGCCAGGCTCGATCATCTGGCAGCCGGCTAGTGCCAGGCCCAACAGGGCCAGGGGAATCCATGCTTTCATTCGTTTGCGTCCTTGTTGCATGCCGTGGCTTATGAGCATAAACGCTGGACTCCAGCGATAACAGGCTTAAAAGGAGCTTAACCCGCTACGCATACCTTGCATGCCGCGCCAACGACCGCCATGGTAAGAGTAGCTAAATCAAGACAGGAGAAGACATGAGCGACTATCGTATCGAGCGTGACAGCATGGGCGAGTTGCAGGTGCCGGCGAACGCACTGTACGGCGCCCAGACGCAAAGGGCGATCGAGAATTTTCCGGTATCAGGCCAGCCGCTGCCTGCCGGGTTCATCCACGCCATTGCCCGCATTAAGTTGGCCGCAGCGAAGGTGCACCAGGAGCTGGGCCTGCTCGATGATGCACGTGCCGAGGCTATCGTGGCGGCAGCGCAGGAAGTGATCGCCGGTCAGCATGACGACCAGTTCCCCATCGACGTGTTCCAGACGGGCTCGGGTACGTCTAGCAACATGAACGTCAATGAGGTGATCGCCACGCTGGCCAGCCGTGGCGGGGTGAAGGTCGGTCCCAATGATCACGTCAACATGGGGCAATCGAGCAATGATGTAATTCCTACTGCCATCCACCTTTCAGCGGCAATGGCGGTTACCGAGCAGCTACGCCCCGCGCTGGTGGGGTTGCGTTCCATTATTGATGCGCGCGCCCTTGAACTGGATGGAGTGGTGAAAACCGGACGTACCCACCTGATGGATGCCATGCCGGTACGGATGAGCCAGGAGCTGGGGGGCTGGTCGAGTCAGATAGGCCAGTCTATTGAGCGTATTGACAGCGCCATGACCCGGCTCTCGCGCCTGGCCCAGGGGGGGACGGCGGTGGGTAGCGGTATCAATGCCCATCCCGAATTCGCTGAACGTATGGCTCGCGAGCTGAGTGCACAAACGGGGCTCACCTTGACGCCCAACGACAGCTTCTTCGCGAGTATTGCTTCACAGGACGCTGCCGTGGAGCTGTCAGGCCAATTGCGGGGCCTGGCCTGCGTGATCATGAAGATCGCCAATGATCTACGCTGGATGAATTCGGGTCCTTTGGCCGGACTGGGTGAGATCGAGCTGGAGGCGCTGCAACCCGGTAGCTCCATCATGCCGGGCAAAGTCAATCCGGTGATACCCGAGTCGGCAGCCCAGGCGGCGGCCCAAGTGATGGGGCTGGATGCGGCCGTGGCCGTGGCGGGGCAGAGCGGAAACTTCCAACTCAATGTGATGCTGCCGCTGATCGCCAGTAACCTGCTGCAGTCGATCCGGCTGATGAGCACCACGGCACGGCTGCTGGGTGAGCGTGCCATTGCTACCTTCCGGGTGCGCGAAGACCAGATTGCCGCGCCGCTGGCGCGCAACCCGATTCTGGTCACTGCACTTAATCGTGTGATTGGCTACGATGCCGCCGCTGCCATTGCCAAGCAGGCCTATCAATCTGGCCGGCCGGTGATCGAGGTGGCCGAGGAGCAGACCGAGCTGAGCCGTGCGGAGCTTGAGCGCTTGCTTGATCCCACCAGTCTGACTCATGGCGGGTTACCCGATTGAGTCCTGCTTGGTTTGCTGCTCGCGCTGGTTGGCTTCGCGTATGGTTTCACGCGCCCACTGTTGCTCGTCTGCGTCCGCTTCCGGCGTTTCGTGCTCATCACTGCGCGAGGGGCGAAAACAGAGGGTGACCAGAATGGGGAAGTGATCCGAGCCAAAGTAGGGCAGCCGTTTCAGCGTCTTGAGGGTGAAGTGCTCGGTAGTGAAAACGTGGTCGAGTGGCCAGCGCAGCAGGGGATAGGAGGCATGGAAAGTGCTGTACATGCCGCGTCCCTGGCGGGGGTCGAGCATGCCGCTGATACGGCAGAACAGCCGTGTGGTGCGTGACCAGGCAACGTCATTGAGATCCCCGGCCACTATGGCCGGGGTAGGATCTTGATGAATACACTCTCCGACATGGAGCAGTTCGGCATCACGCCATAGTGTCTCTTCACTCTCGTTGGGCGCGGGCGGACGGGGATGGAGCGCATAGAGGCGCAACGTATCGCCGCAGGGGAGCGTTACATCGGTGTGAATGGAAGGGATGTCATCCTGAATCAGCCATTTTACCTCGGTGTTGCTGAGCGGCAGGCGTGAATACAGATGCATGCCATAGAGGTTGTCCAGCGGCACCTTGACGCTATGTGGCCACTGCTCTTCCAGCCCGGCATCAAGCTGGGTTTGCCACCACTTATTGGATTCCAGCGTCAATACCACGTCAGGGTCGTTGTGGTGAATCATCTCGAGCAACTGCGGTGCCTGGCGGTTGGGTGTCAACACATTGGCGATCAGCAGGGTGATACAGCGGTTCTCATGTCCCGGCTCCGCATCTTGCATCTGGATCGGCCACAATCGGGTCCAGGGCAGAATAAAGCGGGCTTGCAAGGCGACCACCAGCAGGCTCGACAGGCAGAGTGGCCAACGCCAAGACGGTTCGACAAACAAGGCCAGCAGAGCGGTAATCAGGGCGGCCGCCGCTAGTTGCAGGCGAGGAAACTCGCATGCGCGTATCCACCACCATCTCAACGGCAGCTTGGCAACAAGCGTAGCGAAGAGCAATAACGCAACCGCACCGGAGAGTGCGATAGGTAAAATGGCCATGGCCCATCCTGACTGGCAGCGTAAGCTGCTAGCTTACGCGATAGGCGTGTCAGGCCGCCAATGCTTGACGCTGAGCCGTGATATAGGCTTCGAGCCGCTCGAGCTGGCAGGGCGTCAGGCGCAGGCCGAGCTTGGTGCGCCGCCAGGCTATGTCCCCGACACTCATGGCCCATTCGTGGCTCATCAGGTAATCCACTTCAGCGGCCGTCAGGCCGGCACCGAAGTCCTCGCCCAGCGCCTCGTCACTTTGCGCACCAGCGAGAAACTGCAGACACAAGGTACCGTAGCTGCGTGCGTAGCGCTGCGTCTGTGCCGGGCTCAGCCAGGGGAAGTCCTGCTGTAGGCGTTCCGCGAAGCTTGTCTGGTTGTCGATATCGCCTCCTGGCAACTGGGCGCTGGCGGTCCAGTCGGGGCCCATATGGGGCAAGGCAAATGCCAGTTGTTTCAAGGCGGCTTCCGCCAGTCGGCGATAGGTGGTGATCTTGCCACCGAACACCGACAGTAGCGGAGCGCCGGCATGAGTGAGGTCCAGTGTGTAGTCGCGGGTCATGGCCGAAGGGTCAGTTGACTCATCGTCGCACAGCGGGCGCACACCGGCGAAGCTGCTGACGACATCCTGGCGTGATAACTGGCGCTGAAAATGCGCATTGACCACATTGAGCAGGTAATCGGTTTCAGCGTCACTGATGGAAACTTCCGCCGGATTGCCTTGGTATTGCTTGTCGGTCGTGCCGATCAGGCTGAAGTTATCTTCGTAAGGCAGCACGAAAACAATGCGGCGGTCATCGTTCTGCAAGATGTAGGCGCGTTCATCCGGGTTCAGGCGTGGCACGATCAGGTGACTGCCTTGAATCATGCGAATGCTATAGCGTGAAGGCTGCGCTGCCTGGTCACGCAGCACCTGTTCGACCCAAGGGCCGGCAGCATTGACCAGGGTGCGGGCCTGGCGAGTCAACCGCTTACCACTGTTCAGATCTTCCAGTTCGACATGCCAGAGTCCGTTTTTCACCCTGGCGGCAGTACAGCGCGTACGGACCAGCACTTCAGCGCCGGCTTCGCGGGCCTGCAAGGCATTAAGCACAACCAGGCGTGCATCATCTACCCAGCAGTCAGAGTATTCGAAACCGCGCATTATTTCCGGTTTCAGCGGTGATTGGGGGCTGAAGCGAATGCCATGGGAGCCGGGGAGCTGATTGCGCTTGCCCAGGTGATCATAGAGAAACAGTCCCGCACGAATCATCCAGGCAGGGCGCAAGTGCGAACGGTGGGGAAGAATGAAGCGCAGCGGCCAGATGATATGCGGCGCCTTGCGTAGCAGGATTTCCCGCTCCTTGAGCGCTTCGGCCACCAGGCGAAATTCGCGGTGTTCCAGATAGCGCAAACCGCCATGAATCAGCTTGCTGCTTGCCGATGACGTGGCTCCACCCAGGTCGCCCTGCTCGCAAAGGCTTACGGCAAGACCGCGTCCTGCTGCATCATTGGCGATACCCACGCCATTAATGCCACCGCCAATAACGAATATGTCCAGGGGCGAATGCTGCGTCTGCGTCATGGATGGCTCCAATGTGACGATTGGATTGGCTACTGATGTTTGAAATCGAACATAGACTAATCGAAATCGAACATCAAGTAATAACCCATTTCCACGCTATAGAGTGTCAGCAGCTTGAAAGCGGGTAACGCCAGAGGGGTGGCAGGGGTCAGGCGATATGCAAGCTAACCTGATGGGTCTGCATCAGGTGCAGGATATTCTCGGGTGGCTGGCGGTCGGTGAACAAGGCGTCGAGCTGGGAAATATTGCCCTGGCGCACCACCGGGTTGCGCTGAAACTTGGAGTGATCGGCAATCAGATAGACTTGACGGGAGTTGCGAATGATCGCCTGGGCAACGCGTGCTTCCTGATAGTCGAACTCAAGCAGGGAGCCATCCTCATCGATACCGCTGATCCCGATGATGCCGAAGTCCACCTTGAACTGGTTGATAAAGTCGATGGTCGCCTCGCCGATAATCCCGCCATCCCGTGAGCGCACCTGACCGCCGGCAATGATGACGTTAAAGTCTTCTTTGCGCTGCAGGATGGCGGCCACGTTAAGGTTATTGGTAATGACCTCGAGTCCCTGGTGTTCCAGCAGGGCTTCCGCAACCACTTCGTTACTGGTACCAATATTGATGAACAGCGAGGCGTTATCGGGGATGTGCCGGGCGACAAGGGCGGCGATACGCCGTTTGGCTTCGAGATTAAGGCTCTTGCGCGTGCTATAAGCAGTGTTGACGGTACTGGATTCGAGTCCTGCGCCGCCATGCACACGACGAATCAACCCCTCTTCGGCCAAGGCGTTGAGATCGCGGCGAACGGTTTGTGGGGTTACCGCAAAATGCTCGGTCAGTTGTTCGATACTGGCGTAGCCCTGGCGGCGTACCAGTCCGACAATGGCCTCTTGTCGTTGTTGCTGGTTCATGGCAACTCCCGGGCTATCGCGCGAATGTAAGCGAAATTATACGAAAGAGAGAAAAGCAAAGCGAACATGCTTGAGGACTCTTGATGAGCATTAACGAACATTATTCAAGTCTGACAGGACGTGACATGCCCGACCATATTCTTGCCATTGACCAGGGCACCACCAGTTCGCGTGCGATCCTGTTTGATCGCAGTGGCCATATCAGTGGTATCGCACAGCGTGAGTTTCAGCAGCACTTTCCCGATGACGGTTGGGTCGAGCACGACCCTCAGGAACTCTGGGAAACGGTGTTGGAGACGTGCCGTGAGGTGATTGACCAGACCGGTATTGCGGTTGAGCGGCTTGCGGGAATTGGGATTACCAATCAGCGTGAAACCACCCTGTTATGGGATCGCGAAACGGGACAGCCGCTCTACCATGCCATAGTGTGGCAGGATCGCCGTACCGCCGACTTGTGCCGGCAACTGCAGGCAGCGGGGCATGCTGAACGGGTTCAGGCATTGTCCGGATTACTGATTGATCCCTATTTCTCGGCTACCAAGCTGGCCTGGCTGCTGGATAATGTGCCCCAGGCGCGCGAGCGTGCCGAACGTGGCGAGCTGGCTTTCGGTACGGTGGATACCTTTCTGCTCTGGCAGCTGACCGGAGGGCGTGTGCACGCCACCGATGCGACCAATGCCTCTCGCACCATGCTGTTCAATATTCACACACAGCAGTGGGATGATGAGCTGCTGGCGCTGTTCAATATTCCACGCGGCTTGCTGCCTGAAGTGCGTGACAGCTGTGATGATTTCGGGGTCGCCGATTCCCGCTGGCTGGGTGCTGAGCTGCCTATCGGTGGAGTCGTGGGTGACCAGCAGGCCGCCTTGGTAGGGCAGGCGTGCTTTGAGCCGGGAATGGGCAAGAGTACCTATGGCACCGGCTGCTTCATGATCGTCAATACCGGAGAGCAGCCGGCGCTGTCACGTAACCGGCTCTTGACCACGGTGGCGTACCGTATCGGTGGTAAAACGACCTATGCCCTTGAAGGCAGTATTTTCGTCGCTGGCGCCGCCGTACAGTGGCTACGCGATGGTCTGCAACTTTTTGCCGAGGCGAGTGAGACAGAGGCGCTGGCACAGCAGACCCGCGATGGCCATAGCGTTTACCTGGTGCCCGCCTTCACTGGGCTTGGCGCTCCGCACTGGGATCCCAAGGCGCGAGGCGCGATTTTTGGGCTGACCCGTGATACCGGTATTGCCGAGATTGTCGCTGCGGGGTTGCAGGCGGTCTGTTACCAGACCCGCGATCTGCAGCGCTGCATGAGCGACGATATGCAGAGCGCATCCGGCAAGCTGAGGGTGG